>NZ_DBHKZK010000084.1:0-9579 GCF_057314735.1 Cardiobacterium sp. | reverse complement strand
ACAGAAACAGCCCAAGAATTCCCCCTCCCTCGCAGGGCGAAGCCCGCAGCGGGGGAGGGACGGGGTGGGGGTGAGCGATATTGTTGATGAATCAAAATCCCATTTTTCACGCTTGCTGCCCTCACCCCAGCCCTCTCTCTTGCTTCGCAAGCAATGCTTGTCGCTGCGCGAGCTGTCCCAGTCCCATAGGGAGAGGGAGCATATCGGCGCCTTGCCTTGCTTCCGCTCACACTACACAGGGCTTGAATTTGGGTTATTCCAAATTTATTCCACTATACATACACCTTGAGCGCTCAAGTGTATGTAAACCAGCCAACACCAACCCGAAACCCCATGACCCCCGAAACCGAAACCCCCGCCCGCCGCAAGCCGCTCATCGCCCTCGTTGGCCGCCCGAACGTCGGCAAATCCACCCTCTACAACGCCTTCACCCGCAGCCGCGACTCGCTCGTCTCCGACACCCCCGGCCTCACCCGCGACCGCAACTACGGCGAAGCGCGGCTGGGGGAAATGCCCTGCCGCATCGTCGATACCGGCGGCCTCTTGCGCGACGAAGAAGACCAGATTGACCGCCGCGTGGACAAACAGGCGCGGGCGGCGGTGGAAGAAGCCGATGTCGTCGTCTTCGTCGTCGATGGCCGCGACGGCCTGACGGCGGTCGATGAAACCATCGCCAGTGAGCTGCGCCGCAGCCAGAAGCCCGTCATCCTCGCGGTAAACAAAACCGACTTTGCCGACCCCGACCTCATCCTCGCCGACTTCTACGCACTCGGCATCGGCGACACCCTCGCCATTGCCGCCGAACACCGCCGTGGCCTGCAACAACTGGCGCAGCGCATCGTCGCCCGCCTGCTGGAATCGCCCGACGCCGCACTGTTTGGCGAAGACGACACGGCGGAGGCGCAAGCAGAAGGCATTGCCCTTGCCGTCATTGGCCGTCCCAACGCGGGCAAATCGACCCTGCTCAACCGCCTCATTGGCGAAGAACGCCTCGTCGCCAGCCCCGTCGCCGGGACGACGCGCGACGCCATCGCCATTCCCTATGAAGACGCGCACGGTGACCGCTTCACCCTGATAGATACCGCAGGCGTGCGGCGCAAGGCGCGGGTCAGCGACAAAATCGAAAAATTCTCCATCGTCAAAACGCTGGACGCGATTGAGCGCGCCAACGTCGTCATCCTCATGCTGGACGCGCACGAAGGTGTGAGCGAGCAGGACGCGCATTTGCTCGGCGAAATCACCCGCCGTGGCCGCGCCCTCATCATTGCCATCAACAAATGGGATCATCTGGACGAGGAACAGAAAAAAGCCATCCGCAGCCAGTTCGAGCGCAAACTGCACTTCGTTGATTACGCTGAAGTCTTCTACATCTCGGCGCTGCACGGCAGCAACATCCGCCAGCTCTTGCCCGCGGTGAAAAAAGTCTATCGCGCGGCGATGGCCGAACTCTCCACCAACAAACTGACCGAAGCGCTGCAAACCGCCTACCACCGCCACCAGCCGCCGCTGGTGCAGGGGCATTCCATCAAACTGCAATACGCGCACCAGGGTGGACGCAACCCGCCGCACATCATCATCCACGGCACCCGCACCACGAATGTCCCCGCGAGTTACACCACATACTTAAGCAAATTTTTCCGCGAACACTTCAGATTGCACGGTACTCCGGTGCGCATCAGCTACCGCGACAAGGCCAATCCCTACCGCGACAAATAAGCCGCATAACCCGCGCCAGCGGGTTTTTTATTGCGTGCGCGGATAAACAGCGCATCCTCGCCGCTAAACGAAAGCGCTGAAAAAAACACAAAGAATCACACGAAAAAACAGCGGATGGCTTTAGCTGCGCGGATACTGCCGCTTCTGCAAACCTTTTCTGCAACATTAAGTGGAAGCGGACGGGAAAGGACGCCTGCCGCGCGGTTTTTCCCAATGTCGCTCTTGCACGGCGCAGACAAAAACGCCGATGCGTTCACTTTCCCCACTTTATTGCACCGACTGCGGAAAAAATCGCCAATCCTGCTGTTTTCGCATCAATAAAATGCCAGAAATATCGCCCGACAGTAATGCAGGTATAACGCGATTTTGCGGACAAGCATGGATAATTTATTACGTAATTTTTTTCTAAAGATGACACGGGGTATAATGTGGGAAATTGTGCAACAGACCATAACTCACCCAGCTCACCCATGCCATGTTTCGCGGTATCTACCATATTTCGCTCGACACCAAGGGACGGCTTTCCGTCCCGGTCAAGGTGCGCGCGCAATTTGAGGCGGAGAGCGAAGGTATGCTGATTTTGACCACCGATCTGGAAAACCAGCTCCTGCTTTATACGCTTCCGGAATGGCAGCAGGTGGAGGAGAAGCTGGTGAAGCTGCCCAGCTTTGACCCGCAAAACCGTCGGCTGAAACGCCTTTACATGGGCAACGCCGCCGAATGCGAGCTGGACAGCACCGGGCGCATCCTCATCCCGCCGCCGCTGCGCCAGCGCGCGGGGCTGGACAAGAAGGTGGTGATGAGCGGCATGGGTAACAAGTTCGAGTTGTGGAGCCAGGAAGCTTGGGATGCGATCAACGCTGAGGATGCCGATGCGTTGCGTGCAGACGGGCTGGATCTGAACGGCGCGCTGGAGACGCTGGCGATATGAGTGAACACACCACGGTGCTCCTGCACGAAACGGTGCAGGCACTCGCCATTCGTGAGGATGGTGTCTATCTCGACGGCACTTTTGGCCGTGGCGGGCATAGTCGCGCCATCCTTGCCGCGCTCGGCGGGGCAGGGCGGTTGTATGCGCTTGACCGCGACCCGCAGGCAGCCGCTGCCGCCGCGACGGTCGCCGACCCGCGTTTTTATTTCGCGCGCACGCCGTTTTCCGCGATGGAGACAGCGTTTGCGGAGGTGCGCGCGGGCAGTCTCGACGGCGTTTTGCTCGACCTCGGCGTGTCGTCGCCGCAGCTTGACCAGGCGGCGCGCGGTTTTTCCTTTGCCAAGGAAGGGCCGCTCGATATGCGCATGGACAATGAAAGCGGCATCACCGCCGCCGACTGGCTCGCTGCCACCGACGAGGCGACGCTGGCGCGGGTCATCCGCGACTGGGGTGGGGAACCGCACACGGTGGCGAAACGCATCGCGCGCGCGGTGATGGCGGCACGCGGCAAGTTGCGCACTACGCTGGATTTGGCGGATGTGGTCGCGGACGCCGTGCCGCGCAAGTTGCACAAGGCCGGTTTTCACCCGGCGACGCAGACTTTTCAGGCGATTCGCATCGCCGTCAATGATGAGGTCGGCGAGATTGAGCGCGGTCTTCGTGCGGCCACCCGCTTGCTGAAATCCGGCGGGGTGCTGGCGGTGATTACCTTTCATGGACTGGAAGACGCGCTGGTGAAGCGTTTTGTTCGCGCCCACGAAGGCGCGCCCCTGCCGGCGGAGATTCCGTCGGCATTCGACCGGGTGAACCCGTTGCTGCGACTGGTTCCGCCCGTGGTCAAACCGTCCGCCAGGGAAGTGGTGGACAATCCGAGAAGTCGCAGCGCACGTTTGAGAAAGGCAGTAAAGGTATGAAAATAATGATGTTAATTCTGGCAGTGCTGCTTTGCGGTGTCTGTTTCAGCGGGGTCAAGGCGGCGAAGTTCGCCCATGAGCAGAGCAATCTCGTCAATGAGGTGCAGTCTCTGAAGAAAACCCGTGACCAGATTAACGCTGAATGGACGCAACTCCTGCTGGAGCAGAAGATGCTGGCGGATGACAGCGTGATTGACCATGCGGTGCGCAACGGACTGGATATGCATATGCCGCAGGCGACGCAAGTGGTTTATCTGGACTGAGCCGTGGCGCGTTCCGCTTCCCGCTATGGTGCCACTGCCCGCCGCAATGTTGTGGTGGGCTTTTTGGCGTTGCTGACACTGGGGCTGGTGATTCAGCTTGTCCGCCTGCAAGTGACCACGGCGGACACGCTGACCAAGCGCGGTTATGACCGCAGTCTGCGCATTCAGACGGAAGACGCGCTGCGCGGCATGATTCTCGACCGCGAGGGCGAACCGCTCGCCATTTCCACCCCGGTGAGCACGCTCATCATTGACCCGACGCGGATGTGGGCGACGCTCAACGGTGACTTTGACCGCCTGCGCGAAGCCTGCCTCACCGACCGCGCCTACAGCCCGGACTGCGCCTGGGTCAATCACGGCAACGAAGAAGAAGCGCGGCTGCGTTACCAATACGAGGCGTTGCGGCCACTGGCGGCGCTGCTTGACGAAGACCTCACCCGCTTTTATGACGAACTGGCGGCGCGCGCCGATTCGCAGTTCATGTATCTGGGACGGCAAATCCCGCCCAGCATCGCCAACGAAGCACTCGACCTGAAAATCCCCGGCCTGCGTCGTGAGAACGGCTACAAGCGCTTCTATCCCTCCGGCGAAATCATGGGCCAAATCATCGGCTACACCGATGTGGAAGACAAAGGACAGGAGGGACTGGAAAAACTTTACGAACAATGGCTGGCCGGACAGCCGGGCAAGGTCAAAGTACTGCAAGACCGCGCCGGGCGGGCGCTGCGCGTGGTGGAAGAAGTCAGCCCCGCCTCTGCCGGGACGCAGTTGCAGCTTTCCATCGACAAGCGCATTCAGTACATCACCCATCAGGTGCTGCAGGAAACCATGGACGAATTTCGCGCCGAATCCGTGTCGGCGGTGATGGTGGACGTGAAAACCGGCGAGATTCTCGCCATGGTATCGCTGCCTGCGGGCAACCCCAACGTCAGCGCCGAACGCCGTGCCGAACTGCTGAAAAACCGCGCCGTGACCGACACCTTCGAGCCCGGCTCGACCATGAAGTCGCTTGCGGTCGCCGCCGCCCTGGAAGCGGGCGTCATCACCCCGAAAACCAGCTTCCGCACCAGCGGCACCTACCAGATGGGGCGCTACACCGTGCGCGACACGCACAACTACGGCACGCAGGACACCGTCGGCGTCATCCGCAAATCCTCGAACGTCGGCATGGCGATGATCAGCGAGCGCATGCCGCGCAAAAAATACCGCGACTTCATGACCGCCCTCGGCTTCGGCCAGCCAAGCGGCATCGGCTTCCCCGGCGAACAGCGCGGCCACCTGCCGCACACCGAAAAAATCAGCGCCTTCGACTACGCCACCACCTTTTTCGGCTACGGCGTCAGCAGCAGCGCGTTGCAACTGGCGCACGCCTACGCCACCGTTGCCAACAACGGCGTCGCCATGCCGCTGTCGCTGCTCAAAGTCGAAGAGCCGCCGCAAGGCACGCGCGTCATGAGCGAAAAAACCGCGAAAGCGGTGCAGAAAATGCTGGAAGCGGTGGTCAGCGACGGCGGCACCGGGCGCCGCGCCAACACCGAAAGCTACACCGTCGCCGGCAAAACCGGCACCTCGCACAAAGTGCGCAAGGGCGGTGGCTATGCCGAAAAAAACTATCGCGCCATCTTCGCCGGCTACGCCCCGGCACACGAGCCGCGCATCGCCATGGTGGTCGTCGTCGATGACCCGAAAGGCAGCGAATACTACGGCGGCCTCGTCGCCGCGCCGCCGTTTTCCAAAATCGCCGACTGGTCGCTGAAAATGCTCGGCGTTCTCCCCGACAAAATCGCCAAATCCGGCGAAATCGGCCTCGTCGCCGACGCCGCCCTCTTTGAAGACAACGACTCCGTAGGAGCGCCCCCGCATGAAACCCCTGCCGAAGAAACTGAGTGAACTGCTGCGCGGCTTCGCCCCCGTCGCCGCCGAGCGCGACATCGCCGCGATTGCCACCGACTCGCGCGCGCTCACGCCGGACACCCTGTGGCTGGCCGCGCGCGGCGTCAGCCAGCACGCGCTCGACTACTACACCCCCGATCTCCCCGCCGCCGCCATTGCCTATGAGCCGCCCTACGCCAATCCGCCTGCGGACGCCATCCCCTGCGAACGTTTGAGCGAACACCTCGGCGACATCGCCGCGCGTTTCCATGACGCCCCCTCGCAGGCGCTGGACATCATCGGCGTCACCGGCACCGACGGCAAATCCTCGCTCGTCCACTTCCTCGCCCAGGCCACCGGCGGCGCGATGCTTGGCACCATTGGCTACGGCACGCTGGACGCACTCGAAGCGGCGAGCCACACCACCCCCGACCCGCTGCGCATCCAGCAGCACCTCGCCCAATACCGCGACGCGGGCATAAAAACAGTTGCGATGGAAGTCTCCTCGCACGCACTCGCGCAACACCGCGTCGGCGGCATCCGCTTCCGCATCGGCGTCTTCACCAACTTGAGCCGCGACCACCTCGACTACCATCACGACATGGAAGACTACTTTCTTGCCAAAGCCCGCCTCTTCGCACGTCCGCTGCCCGTCGCCGTCATCAACATCGACGACGCGCACGGCCGCCGCCTGCTCGACGAAAACCGCGTCCACCCGGACACGCACGTCATCGCCGTCAGCAGCCACGATAACAGCCACCCCCGCGCCGCACAAACCCTGCGCGCGCGCAACATCGCGTTAAGTCCCGACGGTATCGCCTATACCCTCGAAACCGAAGCGGAGCAGGTCGCCGTCAAAAGCGGCCTGCTCGCCCGCTTCAACGTGGACAACCTCCTGAACACCGCCGCCTGCCTGCTCGCGCTCGGCACGCCATTTGCCAAACTCCCGGCCAAACTCGCCGCGCTGCACGGCGTCCCCGGCCGCGCCGAACGCATCCCGCTCACAAACGGCGCCGCCGCCATCATTGACTACGCCCACACCCCGGCGGCACTCGCCAACATCCTGCAAGGCGTGCGCGCCCACGTGCCGGGCAAACTGTGGTGCATCTTCGGCTGCGGCGGCGACCGCGACCGGGGCAAACGGCCGCTGATGGCACAAGCCGCCGAAGCCAACGCCGACATCGTCGTCATCACCGACGACAATCCGCGCACGGAAAACCCGGCAGACATCATCGCCGACAGCCTGCGCGGCATGGGACACCGCGAAAACGCCTGGATCAAGCGCCCGCGCGAAAGCGCCATCACCTTCGTCCTGCCGCAACTGCAGCCGGGCGACGCCGTGGTCATCGCGGGCAAAGGCCACGAAGACTACCAAATCCTCGGCACCGTCAAACACCACTACTCCGACCAGGAAACCGTGCGCGCATGGCTGCAACAAAACCCCTGAACACCCCGCTCACCGCCGCCGAAATCGCCACCCTTTGTGCAGGCGTTCACCGTGGCGCCGACTTCAGCGCACTCAAAATCAGCACCGACAGCCGCAGCCTGCAAGCAGGCGAACTGTTTGTCGCCCTGCGCGGCGAAAACTTCCGTGGCGAAGACTTCTTGCCTGCGGCGAAAGAATGCGGCGCCGTTGCCGCCATCGTCGCCGAATACCGACCAGAGGTGGACTTGCCGCAAATCATCGTCGCCGACACCCTCGCCGCCTTGCAGGCGCTGGCACGCGACCGTCGCGAGCGTAGCCAAGCGCAGTTTTTCGCCATCACCGGCAGCAACGGCAAAACCAGCACCAAAGAAATCCTGCAACGCCTGCTGCAAACCCGCGGGCAGACGCTGGCCACCCTCGGCAATTTGAACAACGACATCGGCGTGCCGCTCACCCTGCTGCGCCTACGCGACGAAGACCGCTATGCGGTGATTGAAATGGGCGCGAACCACCCCGGCGAAATCGCCGCGCTGGCGGCACTCGCCCGCCCGGACGTGGCGCTGATTACCAACGTCGCCCCGGCGCACCTCGCCGGATTTGGTACGCTCGAAGGCGTCATCGCCGCCAAAAGCGAAATCTACGCCTACAGCGACGGCGCGATAATCCTGAACCTCGACAACCCCGCCGCCGCGCGCTGGCAAGACCAGTTCCGTGACCGGCCGCAATACACCTACTCCCTCAATATCGACGCCGACGTCACCGCGCACGACCTCGCCGCCGACGGCAGCCGCTTCGTGCTGCGCGTGGACGGCGCCGACTACCCGGTAGCGTGGCAACTGGTGGGACGGCACAACATCATGAACGCGCTCGCCGCCTGCACCGCCGCCCGCCTCGCCGGTGTCAGCGGCGCGCAAATGCAGGCGACACTGAACGGCCTCGCCCTGCACCAGTCGCGCCTCGCCGCCATCCGCGTCGGCGCGCACACCATCTACGACGACACCTACAACGCCAACCCCGCCTCATTCAAGGCGGCGATAGACGTGCTGGCCGCCGCGCCGCGCGCGCTGATTATCGCAGGCGCCATGGGCGAGCTGGGCGCAGAAGAAGCGGCACTGCACCGCGACGTCGCCGCCTACGCCGCCGCCTGCGGCATTGACGATTTCTGGGCAGTCGGTACGGGACTGGCGGAGCAATACCTCGCCGCCTTCCCTGCCGCCCGCCCCTTTTTGAACACCGCCGCCGCCGGACAGGCGCTCGCCGCCCACCTCGCCGATGCGCCCGCCACGGTGGTATTGGTCAAAGGCTCACGCAGCGCCCGCATGGAAGGCGTACTCGCCGCAGCGGGCATTACCGCCCCCGATGGACATTGAGGGGTGAAGATGAACGCGCACCACCGTGATGCAAAACTACCGCCTAACGGCTCCCTCCCCTGCGAAGCGGGAGAGGGCTGGGGTGGGGGTGTAAAAACGCCGCGCAGCGACAAATTTACATACACCTTCCCCGCTACCCTGTATGTAAACGTAGGGTGGGGCTTGCCCCACCGCACTGACGCGACTGCGGGAACGAAAGCACAAAATCTTGCCGTTCTGCTTCCTCCTCTCGTGGGGGAGAGCCGGGGTGGGGTTTGCCTGCATACCGCGTTGCCGGATAGCCAACCCGCGGCCCGTCATGCGGTAACGGTGCGCCAAGGCGCACCCTATAGCACAGACGTTCTCAAAATGGTGGCTGACCGATTGGCATCGGCGCTGAAACCCTTAACCCCACCCCGCCCCTCCCCCACGGGGGGAGGGAGTCTGCCCGTGGAAGGACGGGATTCGGGTTCGTCAATCAACGATCATAATGCGGCAATCATCGCTACGATTCCCGCCGATTTGCCCCTCCCCTGCAGGGCGAAGCCCGCAGCGGGGGAGGCTTGGGGTGGGGGTAACGCCCGCCATGTCATCACCAATGCCACATCATCATCCGTTCTGCCCCCTCCCCCGTGGGGGAGGGTTGGGGGCTCCCCACGAAAAATGCGGTCGCATTTTTCGTGGGAACCCGGGGTGGGGGCAGCACACGACCCGCGCAGCGACAAATTTACATACACCTTCCCCGCTACCGTGTATGTAAACGTAGGGTGGGGCTTGCCCCACCGCGCTGACGCGACTGCGGGAACAACAGCCCGAACACTCGCCGTTCTGCCCCCTCCCCCCGTGGGACTGGAACAGCTCGCGCGTAGTGCGACAAGCATTTGCTCGCGTAGCGAGAGAAAGGGTTGGGGTGGGGGCAGCAAACCATTCGCGCAGCGGCAATACCTCACGTTACCCAAGAGCCCGTTTGTAATCCGCCATGCGGTAACGGTGCGCCAAGGCGCACCCTGTTGCGCCCCCGTGGGGGAGAGTAGGGCAGGGGAGGGGTTCGCCCGCATACCACGCTGCCGGACAGTCAATCCGCGCCCCGTCCCGCTTTTACATACAC
>NZ_DBHKZK010000083.1:0-7713 GCF_057314735.1 Cardiobacterium sp. | reverse complement strand
AAAGTGGGCAGCGAGCTGCAAGCGACCGTTGCCGACGAAGACGGCTTTGACAGCGCCAACGTCAGCTACCAATGGCTGGCCAACGGTACCGCCATTGCCGGGGCGACGGGCGCAAGCTACACCCTGACCGCCGCTGAAGTGGGCAAAACCATCACCGTGCGCGCGGTTTACACCGACAACGGTGGCCACAGCGAGTCTGTCACCAGCACCGCCACCGCTGCTGTCACCGACCCGGCCAATCCGAACCCGCAACCGCCACAGCCGCCGCAAAACCATGAAGGCACCGTCACCGTGACCGGTGAAGCGAAAGTGGGCAGCGAGCTGCAGGCAACCGTTGCCGACGAAGACGGCGTTGACCCGGCGAAAGTGCAGTATCAATGGCTGCGCGACGGGCAGGAAATCAGCGGCGCGAACGGCGCGAGTTACACCCTGCAAGCCGAAGACGCCGGTCACAAGATCAGCGTCAAGGCGAGTTACACCGACAACGGCAACCATGCCGAAAATCTCACCAGCGCTGAAACCGGCAGCGTCACCGACGGCAACACCCCGCCGCCGAACCCGCAACCGCCACAACCGGGCGAAAATCACGCCCCGACCGGTGAGGTGTCCATCATTGGTGAAGCGAAAGTCGGACAAACGCTGACTGCTACCAATAACCTGCAAGACGAGGATGGCCTCGGTTCAATCCTTTACCGCTGGTATGCGAACGGTGAAGCTGTCGGTATCGGCGACAGTTACATTCTGCGGGAGTCCGACAAGGGCAAGACGATTACCGTCAAGGCGGAATACACCGACGGCAAGAATCACGCCGAAAGTGTCGAAAGCGCGAAAACGGCGGAAGTCACCGACGACGGCAATAACCCGCCGCCGAACCCGCAACCGCCACAACCGGGCGAAAATCATGCTGGTACTGTCACCGTGACCGGCGAAGCCAAAGTGGGCAGCGAGCTGCAAGCAACGGTTGTCGACGAAGACGGCGTTGACTTGGCGAAAGTGCAGTATCAATGGCTGCGCGACGGGCAGGAAATCAGCGGCGCGAGCGGCGCGAGTTACACCCTGCAAGCCGAAGACGCCGGTCACAAGATCAGCGTCAAGGCGAGTTACACCGACAACGGCAACCATGCCGAAAATCTCACCAGCGCTGAAACCGGCAGCGTCAGCGACGGCAACACCCCGCCGCCGAATCCACAGCCGCCGCAACCGCCACAAAACCACGAAGGTACCGTCACCGTGGCCGGTGAAGCCAAAGTGGGCAGCGAGCTGCAAGCGACAGTCGCCGACGAAGACGGCGTTGACCCGGCGAAAGTGCAGTATCAATGGCTGCGCGACGGGCAGGAAATCAGCGGCGCGAACGGCGCGAGTTACACCCTGCAAGCCGAAGACGCCGGTCACAAGATCAGCGTCAAGGCGAGTTACACCGACAACGGCAACCATGCCGAAAATCTCACCAGTGCTGAAACTGGCAGCGTCAGCGACGGCAATACCCCGCCGCAAAACCACGAAGGCACCATCACCGTGACCGGCGAAGCCAAAGTAGGCAGCGAACTGCAAGCAACCGTCACCGATGAAGACGGCGTTGACCCGGCGAAAGTGCAGTATCAATGGCTGCGCGACGGCGAGGTCATTGCTGATGCTGGCGGCAGCAGTTATCGGCTGGTCGCAGACGATGTGGGTCACAAGATCAGCGTCAAGGCGAGTTACACCGACAACGGTAACCACGCCGAAGTATTAACCAGTACTGGGACGGACGCAGTTGCCAACTTGCCTGCACCAACGCTGGAACGCGATCCGCAGCATCAGGGCGGTATTATTGCCAGACCGGCGGATGGCGCGGACTATATGGAAGTCCAATACCGCGCTGAATATGGCGCGAAGGAATCCACGATTGTGCGTAAAGATCCGACGACGGGCGAATGGAGTGCGTCTGGTGCGTATCAGAGTCTAGATGCGAAGACCGGCGAGGTAGTCATTCCTCCGAATGCGGTTGAAGACGGCAGTACGGTTCGGGCTTATAACAGCATCGGTGAAAACGGCAAGGGTGGTCATAGTGATACGGTGGAAGTGATTGCAGACAACGATCTCTCTACTGTCGGATTGCCGGAAATTACGCAGGATAGTGCTCATCAAGGCGGCATGATCATCAAACCCGGTGCAAACTCGGATACGTTGGAAATTTCCTACACCGACGAGAAGGAGCAGGCACATCAGCTCACCGTTTACAAAGATCAGTTCGACAACGATCAATGGAAAGGCAAGGATTTGCCTGAAGGCGTGCAGGTTGATGCCACAAGCGGCACGGTGACGCTAGCGCCGCAGGTGGTGAAAGACCGGAGCGAAGTGCAGGCACGGAGCGGCGATTCTGCCGGCAATGATTTCAGTGACTATGTCAAGGGAATCAGTGATGTCAACGGAGTGATGCCGAATCAGCCGGGTAGTGTTGCCATTAGTGGCGAAGCGAAGGTTGGCAGTGACCTCACCGCCACGGTGACGGATGCCGACGGCGTGCCGGAGACGGTGCAATATCAATGGCTGCGCGACGGCACGCCGATTGGTGGCGCGACCAGCAACAGCTACACGCTGCAAGCGGAAGACGTCGGACATAAAATCAGCGTGCGTGCGACCTATCGCGACAACGCACAGCACGATGAAACACCGACCAGCAGCGAAACGGACAGCGTGGCGGATAACGTGCAGCCGAACCAGCCGGGACAGGTTGCCATCAGCGGTAGTCACAAAGTGAACGAACCGTTGACGGCAACGGTAAACGATGCTGATGGTGTGCCGGATAATGGCGTGCAATACCAGTGGTTCAACGCCGGTACCGGCAAGGACATCGCCGGAGCGACGGGCAACAGCTATACGCCGGGTGTGGCCGATGCCGGACAGAAATTCGGGGTGCGTGTCAGCTATCAGGACAACAAGGGGCATGAAGAGAACCTCACCGTCTCCGACGATGCCGTGGTGCAATCGGCAGGAAAACCGACGGTTGGCCTGATTGGTCCGAATGCCGTCAACGAAGGCGGACAGGGCAACTACACCCTGAAGCTGGACAAACCGACCCACGAAGATGTGACAGTCACTCTTGAAGCGACGTCCTACTTCAATGGACCGGCGCCGAAAGACATCGTGTACAACAAAACCGTACGCATCCCGGCAGGCGAAACAGAAGTGACTGTGCCGCTTTCGGTGAAAGACGACCATGAAATCAAAAGCGGCTCGTTTGGACTTGGCATTACGGGTGCCAGTGGGGCGGATGTTTCCACGGACGCCAAACAGGTGACTACCCGCGTCATCGACAATGACGCGGCGGAAGGCTTGCCATCGGTCAATATCAGCACCGACCGACCCATGTTGACCGCAGGCGAAACGGCGACCTATAAAGTCACCCTGAGCAAACCGGCCAACCATGCGGTGACGATGGATATCCGCGTTGATGGCAGTCTCAAGGTGGGAACAGGCGATGACAGCGACCTTAAACTGAGTACGCAGAAAATTACCATCCCCGCCGGGGAAACAGAGGCGACCTTCACTGCATCAGCCAAGTCGGACAGCGTTGCCGCCGGCCAGACGACGACTTTCCACCTCGCGCCAGACAACCTGCAAGGCGCTGAAATGGGCAAAGATCCGCGTTGGGGCGGCCCGCAAAACAACGAAGTCAATGGCAGCATCAATGGCGCCAACAGTACGCCACAAGTGATGCTGGTAGGTGATGATGCCGTAGTCCGCGAAGGCGACCAGGTCACTCTCAAAGTACAACTGAGCCACGCAACCGATCACGACGTCAGCGTCACCGTGCGTAGTGGCAGTTACGATGGCAGTTCCTTTGTCGAAGGCGGGACGCAGACAGTCACCATCCCGAAAGGGCAGACCAGTACCAGTTTCACGCTGACAACAAAAGACGACCAGGTCGCACGTGCCGTCAATCATGCTGACGTCTTCATCGAAAACGCGAACGGTGCGGAAATTGCCCGTTACCGCGGGCACAGTGTCAGCATCAATGCGCTGGACAACGACGCCCACCCGGCGCCGACGGCAACGAAAGACGGGAATGGCATGATTAACCTTACGCCGGGCTTTGACATCAGCCAAGAAAACAACCAGCTTGCCTATATGCAAGTGCGCTTCACCGATCGTAGCGGACAAACCTACGAACTGCGCGCCAAACTGGACAACCATGCTTTCAGTAACCAGTGGGGTTTTGCAGACGGCTACGGTATCAACAGCTTTAGCGGCGTCACCATCGACAAACAAAGCGGTACTGTCACCATCCCGCAAAGCCTGCTGCAACCGGGCAGCGAGGTGAGTGCGCAGAACCACAACGACCCGTATGGCAGCGCCGCCAGCGCGACGACAACGACACAGGCCGACGCGACCCCGCCGGAAGGAACCAAACCGGCCGAAGCCGCGACGGCACCCGGTGGCGCGTTGCACCACGAAACGCCGGTCATCGCGCACGGCAGCGAAGACGACACCGCCGCACACCACGCGGGCGGCGACAGCCACCACGGCCTGCACGTCAGCGACGGCATCGACACCGCCGCCTACAGCGGCCTGGTGAACCTTGACGGCGAAGACCTGTTGCACTACCTCGGCGAGCACAGCGCCGAACTGCTTGCCGCCAGCAAAACCGCCAGCAGCCACGCGCTGCACGGTGGCGCGGGCGATGACGTCCTCGTCGCCGGACACGGTGCGGAATTGCTCAGCGGTGGCGCGGGGGCGGATACCTTCGCGTATCTGCTCGACAGCCATGACGCCAGCGGCTGGAACGAACCGGGCAAAATCCTCGACTTCAACCCGCAGGAAGGCGACCGCATTGTTCTCGCCGGAGGCAGCGGCACCAAGGCCAGCGTCAGCAGCGACGAACACGGCCAACACCTGCACGTCAGCGATGACGCCGGGCACAGTCGCACCATCGACATCGCCAGCCAGGGCGGCAAGACCCTCAGCGCGGAGGACATCCTCTCGCACGTGGACATCGCGCCGAAAGCCTACAGCGAGCCGTCGTACACCGCGCCGCAAACCCACCACCTGCCGCAAGATGACCACAGCCATCTCATTTAACGGCTAAAAACCGGGCGCCTGTCGTATCATAGCGACGGGCGCTTCGGCACACCTTAGCAATCCTCACAAAGCCCTGTACGGTGTTGCGCCTCCTTGCCGTACAAAAACGTACTGTCTTCGGCGGCGCGCCTTGTACAGCACTTTGTGAGTATCGCCATATCACCCAGGAACACACGAAAAAACAGGAAAGCAACAACATGGCACAGTTCAACCTTACCCTGAAGGACGCCGCCGGCAACGCCGTTGGCCAGTACAACATCGAAACGGCGGGCGCAGCCCAACACATCCAGGCCGTGGATGGCGTTTACTACCAAATCACCGACCTTGCCACCGGCATCGGCCCGGAGAGCATCATTACCGACCGCGTCGGCGACAACCTGCTCGTCTCCTTCGATCGTGACCAAAGTGCCGACCTTGTCATCGAAAACTACTTCAGCCAGGGACAGCCGGGCGCACTCGTCGGCCTGCAAGAAAACGGCGGCCTCTTTAACTATCCTGTCGCCACCATGCCGGAGCACGTTCTCGCCGAAGAAATCGCCGCTGCCGATACCCTGAACGCCGATACCCCGTCCACCGTCACCCCGCTCGCCATCCTTGGCGGCGTCGCCCTCGTCGCCGGTGGTATCGCCCTGGCCAGCCACGACAGCGGCAAAGGCGGTGGCAATACGCCCGCCCCGGCGCCGCCCGTACCTGAACCGCCGCCCTTCAAACCCACCCCCGGCCACGATACCCAGCCGGGCAACACCATCAACCCGTCGCCGGAACCGCTGCCCAACCCCAATCCGGGTTCGCCCGGCCCGAACCCGTCGCCCTCACCCTCACCGGGCGGCAACGGCAGCAATCCCAACCCGCAAACGCCCGGACGGCCCGGCATCCCCAACCCGAATCCGGATGCCTACAAACCGCATCTCGAAAATGACAGCGTTATCGCCAAGCGCGGCGATACCACCACCATCAACGTCACCAAAAACGACACCGACCCGCAGGGCGACATTGACCCCGACACCGTCAAACTGATTGACAAGGACGGCAAGGAAGTCAGCACCCTCGTGGTGGACAAACAGGGCACTTGGAGTGTCAGCCGTGGCGGCAACGTCACCTTCACCCCGCTGGAGAGCTTCAAAGAAGGCAACCCCGACCCGGTCGAATACACCCTGCGTGACCGTCTGGGTAACCCCAGTAGCAACAAGGGCAAAATCAGCATCAGCTACGACGACGCCGACGCCAACCACGAAGGCAAAGTCGAAATCGGCGGCGAAGCCAACGTCGGCGAAACCCTGAAAGCCAACGTTTCCGACGAAGACGGCGTACCGAAAGAAGGCGTCAAATACCAGTGGCTGCGCGACGGCCAGGAAATCGCTGGCGCCACCAAAGCAGAATACACCCTGACCGACGCCGACAAAGGCGGCGTTATCAGCCTGCACGTCGAATACACCGACGAAAAAGGCCATGCGGAAGCGCACTCCGCCCGCATGAGCGAAGCGGTCGATGACGCCATCGTGCCGCGCCCGGAAAAAAACCACGAACCGACAGGCAAAGTTGAAATTACAGGCGAACCCAAAGTGGGCGCGACCCTCACCGCCAGCAACAGCCTGCAAGACCAGGACGGCATGGGGCCTGTCACCTACCGCTGGTATGCCGATGGCAAAGAAGTGGGACAGGGCACGAGCTACACCCTGAGCGCCGGTGACAAAGGTAAAATCATCAAAGTCCGGGCGGAATACACCGACGGACAAGGCTACGTCGAAAAAGTGAACAGCGCGAAAACCGCGCCCGTCTTTGACGACAACAACACCCCGAATCCGAACCCGCAGCCGAATCCCAACCCGTCACCGAATCCGTCGCCCAATCCGAATCCCAACCCGACCCCGCATCCGCTCAACCACGCCCCTGTAGGCAAAGTCACCATCAGCGGCGAAGCGAAAGTCGGGCAGACGCTGACCGCAGCGAACGACCTGAAAGACGATGACGGCATGGGTACCGTCACCTATCGCTGGTATGCCGACGGCAAAGAAGTGGGGCAGGGCGCGAGCTACACCCTTAAAGCGGAAGACAAAGGCAAGACCATCACCGTCAAGGCCGAATACACCGACGGCAAAGGCACCGCCGAGTCCGTTGAAAGCGCGAAGACCGCGGAAGTCGCCGACGGCGGCAATACGCCGAACCCGAATCCGTCGCCCAACCCCAACCCGTCACCGAATCCGCAGCCGAATCCCAATCCGAACCCGTCGCCGAATCCGAACCCGCAACCGGGCGGCAACCATGAGCCGGTAGGCAAAGTCACCATCAGCGGCGAGGCAAAAGTCGGGCAGACGCTGACCGCAGCGAACGACCTCAAAGACGATGATGGCATGGGTACCGTCACCTATCGCTGGTATGCCGACGGCAAAGAAGTGGGGCAGGGCGCGAGCTACACCCTCAAAGCGGAAGACAAAGGCAAGACGATTACCGTCAAGGCCGAATACACCGACGGCAAAGGCACCGCCGAGTCCGTTGAAAGCGCGAAGACCGCGGAAGTCGCCGACGGCGGCAATACGCCGAACCCGAATCCGTCGCCCAACCCCAATCCGCAGCCGAACCCGAATCCCAATCCGAACCCGAACCCGAATCCGCAACCGGGCGGCAACCATGAGCCGGTAGGCAAAGTCACCA
>NZ_DBHKZK010000082.1:0-46410 GCF_057314735.1 Cardiobacterium sp. | reverse complement strand
GACAAAGCTGCCTGATCCAATCCATCCGCCCTCCGATAATTTTGGGGCGGTTCATACCGCGTTGGCGGCTACCGCATTATTGCCAGCATAGAGGACAAAATTATGCGCATTCTTGTCGTGCGTATCGGTAACCGGCGTGACGTATATCGCAAATAACCTCGTAAACCTGCCACAAGGAACCCCCATGACCCGACGCCTCCTCACCTACATCTGCATCGACACCTCCGGCTCCATGCGCGGCGAGCCCATCGAAGCCGTCAATACCGGGCTGCAAGCGCTGCTCGCATCATTACGGCAAAACCCCTACGCGCTGGAAAGCGTCCACCTCACCATCACCACTTTCGACTCGCAGATTAAGGACGTACTGCCGCTGACGCCGCTGGAGCAGGTCGTGCTGCCGGAAATCGTCTGCCCGGACAGCGGCGCGACCTTCCTCGGCGCGGCACTCGAACACATCGCCCACGCCGTACAACGCGACCGCATCACCAGCAGCGGCGAACAAAAAGGCGACTGGCGCCCCATCCTCATCATCTTGACCGACGGCAAACCGACCGACCTGCTCGCCTACAGCGAGGCCATCCCGCTCATCAAAAGCCTCGGCTTCGGCAACATCGTCGCCTGCGCTGCCGGGCCGAAGGCGGACGCCTCCTACCTCAAACAACTCACCGACACCGTCGCCTCGCTCGATACCATGGACGCCAGCGCCTTTGCCCAATTCTTCCAGTGGGTCTCGGCCGCGGTTGCCAGCAGCAGCGTCAGCGTTGGCGCACCAACGGCGGGCAACGACCTGCCACCGCCGCCACCGGAAATCAACATCGTGCTGTAACCCCCAAAAAACCGCCGCCGGAAGCGCCCCGCGGCGGTTTTTTCTGCTAGAGGGTGTTTGCAATTTGAAAAATCCCCCTCCCCTGCAGGGCGAAGCCCGCAGCGGAGGTGAGCGATACAGCTCATGAACTGAAATTGCTGTTTTTCAATGGTTTTGCTGCCCTCACCCCAGCCCTCTCTCTTACTTCGCGAGCAATGCTTGTCCCACAGGGAAAGAGGGTTTTCCCAAACTCCAAACAGGTTCTAAAAAGAGTAGGCGGTCATGACGGTCACATTATGAGTTTTTCGTCGCAAATCCTGCCGCGAGACGGGCGATGATTGCCGCAGCGCTGCCGGGGCGGGCAAGCGACGCGTTTTGTCCGGCCCAGAAGGGCGAGTATCCGTAGTTGCCCGCGCTTTCGGCGGCGCTTTTCAGGCGGAAGGCGGCAGCACCGGCGAGCGGGAAGGGCAGGGCGGCGGGGTGTATTGCCCCCAGTTCGCGCATGAGGTCATTGACGATGCCGCGCGCGCAGCCGCCGCTGAAGAGGTTGGTCAGCGCGGTGGTTTCGCCACGCGCGTCTTGCAGGGCGGCGCGGTGTGCCGCGCTGGTAGTGGCTTCGTCAGCGAGGAGGAAGGCGCTGCCAACCTGTACCGCGTCCGCGCCAAGCGCCATCGCCGCGCGCACTGTCGCCGCATCGCTGATGCCGCCCGCCGCGACAAGCGGCAGGGATACGGCGCGGCGGATGTTCGGCAGGAGCGCAAACAGCCCGCTTTGTCCGTCCGGGTCATGGTTGAGAAACCAGCCACGGTGTCCGCCCGCTTCCAGTCCCTGGGCGATGATGCCGTCCGCGCCGTGTTCTGCCAGCCAGCGCGCTTCGGCAACGCTGGTGGCGCTGGAAAGGATTTTTGCACCCGTTGCCTTGACCGCCGCCAATAGTGGCGCTTCCGGCAGGCCAAAATGGAAGCTGACCACCGGCGGGCGGTGTTTCTGCACCACGGCAAGGGCTGTCACATCAAAGGGTTGGCGGCCAGGGTCAGCGGGAATGTCGGCAGGTGTCAGGCCGAATTTGGCGAGATGCGGTGCGAGCAGGTCAAGCCAGGTTTTGCGCTGCGCCTCATTCACGGCAGGCGGCCGATGCGCGAAGAAATTGACGTTATACGGCGCATCGCCGACGGCAGCACGGATGGTGGTGAGCGCCGCATCAAGCTGTTCCGGGCGGTACATCGCGCAGGGGAGTGAACCGAGCGCGCCCGCATTACAGGCGGCAATGGTCAGCGCCTCGTTTTGTACGCCAAGCATCGGTGCCTGGATGAGCGGGTATGTCAGGCGGGAGAGGAGGTGTTGCATGGGGTGGCTCCGGTTGGGAAAACAGCGTTGCGGTGGGCGCTGGTTGCCGTGCAACTATGGGGTCAGGCGGCTGCCGGGCAGCGGCAGGGTGATGGTTGGCGCGGGGGTGTCCGCTTTTTCCGGATGCAGGCTGAAGCTGATGCCGTTGCGGTCGCGGGTATAGCCGGGCGGTAGCGGCGCTTCGGGGTGTTGCAGCAGTTCAAAGGCGCGCAGGTAGCGGTTGGCATTGAGCAGGCGTGCCTGGTAATTCGACCAGTCTGGCCCTTCTACTTTGCACACGGGGTTGAGCGGTGAGCAGTATTTTTTCCGCTGCTCCGGTGCGGGCACACGCACTTCGTCGTGGGCAACGGCAGCGAGGATTTCCGGCAGGCAATAGCGGCTGTTTTTATAGAGCCATTGCGCTTCGGTCTGGCGCATCAGGATGAAATAAAAGTTTTTGTCGGCATCACTGGCCTCCGGGTCAGCGGCAATTTTGGCGTCCTCCGCATGAGTGTTTTCGCTACCACCAAGCCACTCGCCATACATCAGCGGGCAAAGGGCGAGGGTTTCAGCGGGTTGGGGGTGCAGTGCATTGCAGTCGGCGGGCAGCGGCGTATCTGGTGGCAATTCGGCGCGCATTTGTGCAAGCAAGACGATATTGCGCTCCACCAGCGCAATGCCAACCATACTTTGTAGCATCAGCCCGTGGCTTTGGATGAAGCGCAGGCCGAGTTTGGCATCGCGACAGGCTCCATGCTGTGCCGCGTCGCGTTCACCGGCAGCGAAGCGGTAGGCGTGCAGGGTGTTTTCCAGTACCAGCGGGCGAAAGGGAGGCCAGTTGTCGCCGTATTGTCCCGGCTGCGGCCGGAAGTAGTCGTATTGGCGCAGGCGGTTGATGGTGTCGCCTTGCTGCTGCCATTGTGCGCGGGTTTCTGGCGTGGTGTTTTGCCAGGTGGCGAGATGTTCCCGTGCAAGCGCAAGGCAATCGGCGGTCTCGCGCCTGCATTCTGGCAGGTTTTTTGGCCAGTCTTTGCCCACATTCATGGGCAGGTTAAACAGCGCCGCATAGCCGTTTTCGCCGCTAATCACCGGGCGCGCCTGTTCCAGTTGGGCAATGAGTGCCGGGTCGGGCGGGAGGTTGGGATAAGCGAGCACAGCGAGATAGGCCGCGCCAATGGTTTGATAAAGAAGGTCAAAGGTGAGCATAACGGCCTCGCTTTAGCGATTGAGACGGCTGCCCGGTAGCGGCAGGGTGATGGTTTGCGCGGGCGCGTCCGCTTTTTCCGGATGCAGGCTGAAGGTGAGCCCGTTGCCATCGCGGCTATAACCGGGAGGTAGTGGCGCTTCGGGGTGTTGCAGCAGCTCAAAGGCGCGCAAGTAGCGGTTGGCATTGAGCAGGCGGGCTTGGTAGCCGGGATAGGTTTTGAAGTTGGCTTGCGCCATTTTGCAAAGGATATTGAGCGGTGAGCAGTAGCGCGGATTGGCATCTATGTCGGGCATGGCGATTTCATCGCGGGCGACGGCAGCGATGATTTCCGGCGCACAGTATTTGCGGCTTTCATACAGGCGCTGTCTGTCCGTCTGGTTTTTCATGATGGCGAACATTTTCTCGAGCAGGGCTTTTCCTTGGAGTTTTTCTGAATCGGGGGTGTGCAACCGGTTTGTCACATCGCTCATGGTTAGCCATTCGCTGTACATCAGCGGGCAGAGGGCGATGGTTTCCGCAGGTTGTGACCGCAGTGCATCGCAATCGGCGGGCAGCGGGTGATTCGGCGGCAATTCGGCGCGCATCCGCGCCAGCAGGTCAATATCACGTCTGAGTAGCCGGGCAGCAACTATGCTTTCCAGCAGTGAGCCGTGACTGTCGAGCATACGCAAGGCAAGGTTGGCATCGCGGCAGGTGCTTGGCAGCGCCTGCTCCCGCTCGCCCGCTGCAAAGCGGTAGGCGTGCAGGTCTTGTTGCATGAAAAGTAACTGATAAGGCGGTGTGGGGCTGTCTATCGCCAGTTGTTCCGCCGACGGACGGAAGTAGCTGTAACGCCGCAGGTTTTCCACCGCCTGTTCTTGCGCCTGCCACGTTTGCTGTATTTGCAGCGCGACTTCACGGTAAGTGGCGAGGTGTTCGCGGGCGAAGGCGAGGCAATCACGCGGTGTATCGGGTTTGCACCGCGGCAATTCCTCTGGCCAGTCTTTGTTTGTCAGCGGCAATTTGTGCAACGCTGCATAACCGTTTTCGCCGTCCACCGCAGGACGCACCTGATCCAGCTTGGTGATTTGCGTCGGGTCGGGTTCAGTCGTGCCGGGGTAAGACAAGACGGTGATGTATAGCCATCCACCGAAAGCCTCATACGGTGTTGCGTCGCCTCGCCGTACAAATGCGTACTGTCTTCGGCGACGCGCCTTGTCTGAAACTTTCGGTGGATGGCTATAAACCGCTGTAAAGAGGTTTTTCAGCGCGGTGTAGGGGAGCATCGTGGATTCCTGTAATAGCGGATAAAAATTATCGCCATGGGCATTGCTGCGCATGGCGATGGTTGTGGGTGCGGGCGGCGGGGTTAGTGTTTCGCGCGGCGGATGGCGGCGAGCTGCGCCATCGTTTGCGCCAGCTCTGCCTGCGCGCGCGCCAGTTCCAGTTTGGTGCTGGATTTGTCGCGCATTTTTTCTTCGGCGCGGCGGCGTGCTTCGCGTACCCGTTCTTCATCGAGGTGTTCGGCACGTTCGGCATCGTCGGCGAGGATGATGGTCTGTTCGTGCTGGACTTCGATGAAGCCGCCAGAGATGTAGATGACTTCTTCTTTGCCGCCTTCTTGTGTCAGGCGCACTTGTCCTGCCTTGAGAACGGCCAAGAGCGGCGCGTGTCCCGCGAGGATGCCCAGTTCGCCGTGGTCGGCGGTAGCGACGATGCGCTCCGCCTCGCCGCTAAAGAGTTGGCGGTCGGCGCTGACCATGTTGACGTGAAAGGTGTTCGCCATCGTGTTCCCCCTGCGGGTTTATTTGACGGTTTCGGCTTTCGCCAGCACTTCGTCAATGGTGCCAACCATGTAGAAGGCCTGTTCCGGGATGTGGTCGTATTCACCGTCAACGATGCCCTTGAAGCCACGGATGGTTTCTTTGAGCGGCACGTATTTGCCCGCTGAGCCGGTGAAGACTTCGGCAACGAAGAAGGGTTGCGAGAGGAAACGCTGGATTTTACGCGCGCGGTACACGACCTGTTTGTCTTCTTCGGAGAGTTCGTCCATCCCCAAAATGGCGATGATGTCGCGCAGCTCCTTGTAGCGTTGCAGCACGCCCTGTACGCGGCGGGCGGTGTCGTAGTGTTCGTCGCCGATAACAAGCGGGTCAAGCTGGCGCGAGGTGGAGTCGAGCGGATCCACTGCCGGATAGATACCGAGTTCGGCAATCTGGCGCGACAATACGACGGTCGCATCCAAGTGAGCGAAGGTGGTTGCCGGTGAGGGGTCGGTCAAGTCGTCCGCCGGAACGTACACCGCCTGGATAGAGGTGATGGAACCGGTTTTGGTCGAGGTGATGCGTTCTTGCAATTTGCCCATTTCTTCGGCAAGGGTCGGCTGGTAGCCTACCGCCGACGGCATACGTCCCAAGAGCGCCGATACTTCGGTACCGGCCAGGGTGTAGCGGTAGATGTTATCGACGAAGAAGAGGACATCGCGACCTTCGTCACGGAAGTATTCGGCCATGGTGAGTCCGGTCAGGGCGACGCGGAAACGGTTGCCCGCCGGTTCGTTCATTTGTCCATAGACCAGCGATACTTTGTCGAGGACGTTGGACTCTTTCATTTCGTAGTAGAAGTCGTTGCCTTCGCGCGTCCGTTCACCGACCCCGGCGAAGACGGAGTAACCGCTGTGCTCAATGGCGATATTACGGATGAGTTCCATCATGTTGACGGTTTTGCCGACACCGGCACCGCCGAAGAGTCCGACTTTACCGCCTTTGGCAAAGGGGCAGAGCAGGTCAATCACTTTGATGCCGGTTTCAAGCAGTTCGGTGGAGTTGGCAAGGTCATCGTAGGCGGGCGCCTGGCGGTGGATGCCCCAGTAGGCTTCCGCATCAATTTTCGGGCCGTGGTCAATTTCTTCACCCAGCACGTTCATGATGCGTCCCAGTGTCGCCTTGCCAACTGGTACGGTAATCGGCTTGCCGGTGTTTTTGACGTCCATGCCGCGCACCAAGCCTTCGGAGGAACCCATGGTGATGGTGCGCACGACGCCGTCGCCAAGTTGTTGCTGGACTTCAAAGACGGTGCCGCCTTGTTCGGCTACCAGTGCGTCGTTGATTTTCGGCACTGCGTCTTCGGGGAATTCGATATCGACGACCGCGCCGATGACCTGAACTATTTTACCGGTACTCATCTTTACCTCTTTTCAATTCAATCCGTTCTCGTCAGACGGCGGCTGCGCCGCTGACGATTTCCGTCAATTCTTGCGTAATTGCTGCCTGACGGGCTTTGTTGTATTGCAATTCAAGCTCGCCAATCAGGTTGGCGGCGTTGTCCGATGCGTTTTTCATCGCAATCATCCGTGCTGACATTTCGCAGGCGATGTTTTCTGCGACCGACTGTTTGACCAGCGATTCGAGATAGCGTACCGCCAGTTTGTCGAGTATCTGCTCGGCATCGGGTTCGTATTCGTATGTCCAGGCGTGGTCGGGCGCGTAATGGTCGTCGCTGATAATGGTGGCAGGCAGAAACTGCATGATCATCGGTTCTTGCGTCATAGTGTTGACGAAACGGTTGCCGACGAGATAGACCCGGTCAAGTTCGCCATTGCGGTAGGCATCTATCATTGCACCAATGCCGCCGATGAGGTCGCGCAGGGCGGGGTTGTCGCCGTAAGCATCAACGGTAGTGATGATGTTGCCGTTGATGCGGTTGACGAAGGCGATGCCTTTGCGTCCAAAGACGCTGAATTGCAGTTCGCGACCCTGTTTGCTTTGTTCTTCAACGTGCGCCAGCAGTTTTTTGAACAGGTTGATGTTTAGGCCACCGCAAAGACCACGATCGGTACTGACGACGATATAGCCGACTTTTTTTACCGGTTTGTCGCTTTCGCTGAAGAAGGGATGGGCGACTTCGGCACGGGTTTTCAGCAGGTGGGCGATGACGCGCAGGATGTTATCAACATAGGGCCGTCCTTCCAGCATGGCATCTTGTGAGCGCCGCATTTTTGAGGCCGCCACCATTTGCATGGCTTTGGTGATTTTCTGCGTGCTTTTGATGCTTTTGATTTGTGAGCGGATGTCCTTGGCATTAGACATGGCGGTTTCCTCACCAGGCGCCTTTGTCTTTGAAGGCGTTCAGGGCTGAGGCCAAACCTTGCTGGATTTCGTCGTCGTAAATGCCACGGCTGTTGATGGTATCCATCAGCGGCTGGTGGTCGCTGTGCATATATTGCAGCAGCGCCTGTTCGTAAGCCTGGATTTTTTCAACCGGGATTTCGTCAAGATAGCCGTTTTCTGCGGCGAAGAGCGAGACTACCATTTCGGCAACGCTCATCGGGTTGAACTGGCGCTGTTTCATCAGTTCGGTCACGCGCTGTCCGCGTTCAAGCTGTTTGCGCGTAGCTTCGTCAAGGTCGGAGGCAAACTGGGCAAATGCCGCCAGTTCGCGGTATTGCGCCAGTGCCAAACGCACGCCGCCGCCGAGTTTTTTGATGACTTTGGTTTGTGCCGCACCGCCGACGCGCGAGACGGAGAGACCGGAGTTGATGGCTGGACGGATACCTGCGTTGAACAGGTCGGTTTCGAGGAAGATTTGTCCGTCAGTAATGGAAATGACGTTGGTCGGAACGAAGGCGGAGACGTCCCCTGCCTGGGTTTCGATAATCGGCAGGGCGGTGAGCGAGCCGGTGGTGCCTTTTACGGCGCCGTTAGTGAGACGCTCGACTTCTTCTGCATTGATACGGGCGGCGCGTTCCAGCAGGCGGGAATGGAGGTAGAAGACGTCGCCCGGATAGGCTTCGCGTCCCGGCGGGCGTTTCAGCAGCAGCGAGATTTGACGGTATGCCCACGCCTGTTTGGTGAGATCGTCATAAACGATGAGTGCGTCTTCACCGCGGTCGCGGAAGTATTCGCCCATGGCGCAACCTGCGTAAGGAGCGATGTATTGCATCGCGGCAGAATCGGAGGCGGTCGCAGCGACGATAATGGTGTGTTTGAGAGCGTCGTGTTCTTCCAGTTTGCGCACCACGGCGGCAATGGAAGAGGCTTTTTGGCCGATGGCGACGTAGATACACTTCACCCCGGTGTCGCGCTGGTTGATGATGGCATCTACGGCGATGGCGGTTTTTCCGGTTTGGCGGTCGCCGATGATCAGTTCGCGTTGGCCGCGACCAATCGGCACCATTGAGTCAATGGATTTGAGGCCGGTTTGCAGCGGCTGGTCAACGGATTGGCGTTCGATAATGCCGGGAGCAATTTTTTCGATGGGCGAGGTTTCGCTGGTTTTGATGTCGCCCTTGCCGTCAATTGGCTGGCCGAGGGCATTGACGACACGACCAAGCAGTTCGCGTCCAATCGGGACTTCAAGGATACGTCCGGTACAGGTGACTTTGTCGCCTTCAGAGAGGTGGTCGTATTCACCGAGGATAACGACGCCGACGCTATCGCGTTCGAGGTTGAGCGCAAGGCCGTAAACGCCGCCGGGGAAGGCGATCATTTCTCCAAGCATCGCCTGCCGCAATCCCTGGATGCGGGCGACACCGTCGTAAAGACTGATAATCGTGCCTTCGGCTTTGCTTTCGACCTTGTTGTCGTAATCGGCTATTTTTTCCTGGATAAAGCCGCTGATTTCAGCAGGATTGAGTTGCATGATTCGTTTCCCTTAGTCATCGAGTTTCTGGGCGAATTCGGCGATTCTGCCCTTCAGCGTCTGGTCAATTACCAGTCCGTCGTATTCCAGCACTACCCCGGCGAGCAGGGCGGGGTCTTCATGGATTTCCAGCACGACTTCGCGCCCCGTCTTTTTCTGCATCAGGCGACGCAGGTTGTTTTCGTCAGCAGACGAGAGCGGCTTGGCGCTAGTGATACGCACCATGCAGGTGTCGCTTTGTGCGTAGAGCAGTTCGTCATAGACGTCAGCGATGTCTGGCAACACCGCGATGCGGTCGTGTTCTTCCAGGAGGCGCAACAGGTTGTGCTCTTCGTTGTTGATGCCCTGTTTGCGTTGTTTTTTTAGCAGTTGTTCCAGCCAGCCTTGCATTTGCGTGAGGAATCCGGGCAGTGCGAGGTGTTCTGGGACTTCCGGCGCCTGCATGATGGCTTTGGCGGTGTGCAGGAACTGTTGCCAGTATTGCTGCGCCTTGCCATCTTTCGCGTTGGCGAGGATGGCTTTGGCGTAGGGACGGGCGATGGTTTTTGACTCGGCCATGATTTACAGTTTCTCGCTCAGTTCGTTCAGCAGGCGCTTGTGGTCATCGGCTTTGACTTCGCGGCCAATGACTTTTTCTGCTCCCTGAACGACCAGATCGGCGATCTGGCTGCGCAGGGTTTCGCGCGCCTTGCGTTTTTCCTGTTCGAAGTTGTCGCGTACTGCCGCAATTTCGCGTTCACCGGCAGTTTTGGCTTCCACGCGGGCATCCACAACGAGTTGTTCGGCCTGTTTTTGTGCGCGCCCGACGATTTCAGTTGCCTGGGTTTTGGCCTGGGCGATGATGCGGGCGGTTTCTTCTTGTGCATCCGCGATGCTGTGCTTGGCCTTGTCTGCCATGCTCAGCCCTTCGGCGATTTTCTGGCGGCGTGCTTCTGCCACTTGCGAGAACAGCGGCCAGATGTATTTGTGGGTGAACCACCACAATACGAGGAATGTTCCGATCTGGCCAATCAGCGTCAGATTGAGATTCATAGTGACACCTTCGGCGGGTTCGCCGTGATTAGCCGTTCAGTGCGTTCAGCATCGGGTTGCCAAATACCATGATCAGGGCGATAACCACGCCAATCATGGCGACGGCATCAAGCAGACCGACGATAATGAAGAATTTGCCGAGGAGCGGGTTCATCATTTCCGGCTGACGGGCGCTGCTTTCGATGTATTTGCCACCGAGCAGGCCGAAACCGAGCGCCGTACCCAGCGCGGCAAGGCCGAGGATGATTGCGGCGGCAATCGCGGTGGAGCCTTGCAGTTGGGCAATGGCAGCTAATTTTTCCATGGGAACCTCCAGATTAAGTTAAAGGAAAAAGCGGGTATTTAGTGGTGCGGCTCGGTAGTCGAGAGGTAGACAACAGACAGCACCATGATGATATAGGCCTGAAGCGAGACGATCAGGATGTGGAAGATGGCCCATGCGCCGCCCGGTATGAACTGGAAGAACCACGGCAGGAAGGCAATCAGGATGAAGACGAGTTCCCCGGCAAAGAGGTTGCCGAAAAGACGCAGCGAGAGCGAGATCATTTTGGCGAAGTCTTCGATGAGTTTCAGCGCCAGGTTGATGGGGTAGAACAGGATTTTGCCGATGAGGGATTCGGATTCAAACGGATGGTTGCCCATGGCCTTGATGAAGCCGAACGGGCTGTTGTTTTTCAGCAGATAGATGTAGGTGAGGGCAATGATGGTGATGGAGATGGCAAAGGTGGCATTGGCATCGGTTGAGGGGACGATTTTCAGGTGATGAATGCCAAACTGGGCGGCAACGCCGGGCATGAAATCAACCGGGATCATGTCCATCACGTTCCAGAAAAATACCCAACAGAAGATGGTGAGCGCCAGCGAGCCGATGTCGGCGCGTGATTTGCCGAAGAAGTCCTTGACGACGCCATCCACGAAGTCAAAAGCCATTTCGGCGACGTTGACGGCGAAGGAAGGCGGTTCGTTGTTTTCGAGGTGTTGCAGGGCGCGCAGTCCCATTTTGCGCATCCACCAGCAGAACAGGCTGCCGAGCAGGATGGAAAAGAAGAGGGTGTCAATATGCAAAGACCAGAAACCTTCACCAATGCTGAGATTGGTCATGTGGTGGTTAATGATTTCTGCCGCATTTTGTTCTGCCATACGTTCCTCTTAGCGTTTCAGTAGTGCCCAGAAATAGGCGGTGCAGGTTACTGCGAAGCCGATCAGGATGCCCAGCGGGTTGCCGTGCCGGATGAACCAGGCGCCCAAAATCAGCACGCTGAGCCATTTCAGGATTTCTGCAAGACGGACGGCGCGGACAAATTGTCTTGCCGGTAATACTTGCGGTAATCGTCTGAATATCAGCATGGCCAGTACGGTGGGCAACAGGCAAAGCAATCCGCCCATGAGGACGGAGATACTGGTGTCGTGCCACGGACTTGCCCATGTGCAAAGTGTTATAACAGTCAGGATAACACTTTGTGTTTTCAGCAGATATTGCAGGGTTTCCTTCATTTGTGGTGCGCGGGATTATAAGAGCTTGACCGGGAGGGGTCAATAAAAATCCATATTCCGTTAATTTATCCAAAATTTTTATTTCGGCAAATGCGGCGGTTCAGGTTTCGGGTTTGAAGCCCCATTTGGCGAGGATGCCGTCCAGTTCGTCAAGGTTGTTGTATTTGAGGACGACGCGGCCACGGCCTTTGCCGTTGTCGCGGATGGCGACGGGGTAGCCAAGGTAGCTGCCGAGGCGTTCTTCCAGCGCGTCAATGTTGATGTCGCGCGGCGGCGGGGGAACACTCTGGTCAGGCGATTGCTGGATTTGTTTGACCCGTGCTTCTATCTGGCGCACGCTGTATTTGCGCGCCAGCGTCTCGGCGAGCAGGGTTTTCTGCTGGCTTTCGCTCAGGGTGAGCATGGCGCGCGCGTGTCCCATTTCGATGTCGTTGTTGTAGAGCGCGTCTTTGACCGGCTGGCTCAGTTCAAGCAGGCGCAGGATGTTGGTCACGGACGAGCGCGAGCGGCCGACGATTTGTGCCGCTTTTTCGTGGGTGAGGTTGAAGTCTTGTACCAATTGTTGCAGGGCGCTGGCGACTTCGAGGATGTTGAGGTCGCTGCGTTGCAGGTTTTCGATGAGGGCGACGGCGAGCGCCTGCTGGTCGTTGTAGTTTTTGACGACGCAGGGGATTTTCGTCAGCCCCGCAATCTGGCTGGCGCGGAAGCGGCGTTCACCAGCGATGATTTCGTACTGGCCGTCGGCGATAGGGCGGACGACCAGCGGTTGCAGGATGCCGTGTTCGGCGATGGATTGCGCCAGCTCTTGCAGGGTGTCGTCGTGGAAGATTTTGCGCGGTTGGTAGATGCCGGGGCGGATTTTGGCGGCGTCGATTTGTTTGAGCGCTTCAAATTCGGGCTGGGCGATGACGTCGCGCGCCGCTTCGCCGAGCAGTGATTCAAAGCCGCGTCCGAGGCCGCCGCGTTTGGTTTTCAGCATTTTGGTCTCTCCTTGTTATTGCCCCAGGCGCTGTTTCAGCTCTGCGGCGATTTCGCGGTAGGCGACAGCGCCTTTGGCGGTGCTGTCGTACTGGACGATGGGCAGGCCGTAGCTGGGCGCTTCGGCGAGGCGGACGTTGCGCGGTACGACGGTGGTGAACATCAGTCCTTTCAGATAGGCTTCGAGGCTGTCCGATACTTCGCGGGTGAGACGCGAGCGCGCATCGAACATGGTGCGGATGAATCCGGCGACGCGCAGGTCGGGATTGACGGTCTGGCGCAACTGGCCGACGGTATCAAGCAGGGCGCTGACGCCTTCGAGGGCGAAGTATTCGCACTGGATGGGGACGAGAACGTAGTTGGCGGCAACGAGCGCGTTGACGGTGAGCAGGTTGAGCGTCGGCGGGCAGTCAATCAGTACCCAGTCGAAGCGCTCCGCCCAGCCGTGGATGTGTTTTTTCAACAGCGCGTGGCGCATATTTTCCTGAAAGAGCGCTTCGTCCGAGCCGGTGAGGTCGGCATTGGCGGGCATCAGCCAGATGTGCGAGTTTTCGCAATAGATACAGGTGTCTTCGACGCTGCGCGTGCCGAGCATGACGTCCATCACGCCGTGCTCAACGCTGCGCCGCTCCACCCCGCAGGCGACGGTCGCATTTGCTTGCGGGTCCATGTCTATCAGCAGCACGTCGGCACCGCTTTCGGCGAGGACGGCGGCGAGGCTGACGGCGGTCGTCGTTTTGCCGACGCCGCCTTTCTGGTTGGTGATGGCGATGATGTGGCTCATGCGCGCTCCCGGCGGATGTCCAGCAGGATGCGTTCGCCATCCAGCAGCGGCACGGTGAGCGGGTACAGCGCGTGAATGGCGAAACCGGGGACGGTCAGCGTCTCCGCTTCGCGTCCTTTCATCAGCAGCCAGCGGCTGTTGTCGTCGCCCAAATGGGCGGTCAAGGCGATGAAGCGGTCGGCGGCGGCGAGTGCGCGGCTGATAATCACCGCTTGCGGCGGCGCCTGCCAGTCTTCGACCCGTTGCGCCACCACTTGTACATTGGCGAGCGCCAGCACGCGCACCGCTTCGCGGATGAACGCCGCTTTTTTGCCGTTGCTTTCCAGTGCGGTCACGGCCAGCGCGGGCTGCATGATGGCGAGCATCAGCGCGGGCAAACCCGCCCCGCTGCCGATATCGGCCAGCGTCGCCGCGTCCTTTATATAAGGCAGCACGGCGAGGCAATCGAGGATGTGGCGCGGGATTTGTTCTTCCACGTCGCGCACGGCGGTGAGGTTATGCACCTGGTTCCATTTGTTGAGCAGGTTCAGATAGGTGGCGAACTGCGCCCGCTGCGCCGCATGGACGGCGAACGGCAGTGCGTCCAGCCCGCGCTCCAGTTTTTCCTGCGCCCCGGCTGGCAGCATCAAGCCACCTGCGCGCGGAAGTATTCAAGCAACAGACCGACCGGCCGCCCGGTGCCGCCTTTCGGCGCGCTGCTCTTGAAGGCGCTGCCGGCGATGTCCAGATGCGCCCAGGGGTAATCGACAAATTCGGAGAGATAGGCGGCAGCCGTCACCGCGCCCGCATCGCGCACGCCGGAAATATTGGGAATGTCGGCGAACGGACTGCGCAACATCTCGCGGTATTCCGGGTCAAGCGGCATGCGCCAGGCGGGGTCGCGTGCCGCTTCCCCGGCGCGCAGCAGGGCGTCGGCAAGCGCGTCGTCATTACTAAAGAGACCGCTGCGCACGCCGCCGAGGGCGACGACAATCGCGCCGGTCAGCGTCGCCATATCAATCACCGCCTGCGGCTGGTAGCGCGTCGCATAGGTAAGCGCGTCGCAGAGGATGAGGCGGCCTTCGGCGTCGGTGTTCAGCACCTCAACCGTCTTGCCCGACATCGTTTTCAGAATGTCGCCGGGGCGAATGGCGTTGCCGTCCGGCATATTTTCGACCGAGGCGACGAGACCGACCAGATACAGCGGCAGTTGCGCTTCACACACCGCTTTCACTGCGCCGAACACCGCCGCCGCGCCGCCCATGTCGCCCTTCATCTCGTCCATCGCTCCGGCGGGTTTGATGGAAATGCCGCCGGTGTCAAACGTCACGCCCTTGCCGACCAGCACCTGCGGTTTCGCATTCACCGCGTTTTCCGGGTGATACTCAAAAATAATGAAGCGTGGCTCATTGACGCTACCCTGCGCTACGCCGAGCAGCGCGCCCATGCCGAGCGCCTCGATGTCCTTTTTCTTCAATACTTTGACGGTGAGCGCCTCATAATCCTTGGCCATCGCCTTTGCCTGCTCGCCGAGCCAGGCGGGGACGCAGACATTCGGTGGCGTATTGACCAAATCGCGGGTGAAATAACTGCCCGCCGCCCAGGCACGCGCCAAATCGAGTGCCGCCTGCGCCGCCTTCTTCTCCGCCTTGTCGCAGACGAAAACCCACTCATGCTTGCGCGCCTTGCCCGCATTGCTCTTGAAGGCATCGAAGCAGTAGGCATCGTGCGCGGCGGCGCGTGCCATCAGCGCAATCGCCTCCACGCCGCTGCCGAGCAACAGTGCGACCTTCGCCCAGCCGGACTCGTCCGCCAACTGCTGCACCGTCGCCGTCGCCCGTTGCAGCGCGCGGTCGTCGTCATCGCGGCATAACACCGCCACGCGCGGCGCGGCCAGCCCCGGCACATCAACAAACAAACGCAGCGCGCCTTTCGGCGGCAAATTCCCTTTCTCCGCCTGCGCCGTGAAAAAACCGCCGGACGCCGCATCCAGCACAGCCAGCGCGGGCGAAAAACTGCCATCGGATGCCAGCGACACCGCGACCACTTCGGCGGCGACTTCAGCCGGCGAACACGCCTTCAAAGAAAATTTCATAAAGCACACTCCAATCAGTTAAGCTGCGCAGCCAATAAAAAAACAGGCAATGCGCCCGTAAAAAACGGCGCTAGCATAGCACAAACTCACCCCGCCCATGCCCATCCTCTACCGCTACATCATCCGCGAAACGCTCGCCGTTTTCCTCGCTACCAACCTGATATTGCTGACAATCCTCTTGAGCTTCCGCCTCTCCTCGCTGCTCGCGGCGGCGGCGGCGGGCAACATGGCACTCTCGGCGGTGTGGATGCTCATCGGCCTGCAAGCGGTGCGCTTCCTCGTGATATTGATGCCGCTCGCCTTCGTCCTCGCCGCCGTGATGACCCTCGGCCGCCTCTACCGCGACCACGAAATCAGCGCCGCGCTCGCCTGCGGCATCGCCCCGCGCCACCAAACCCGCGCCCTGCTCACCTGCGCCGTCCCCGTCGTCCTGCTGCTGCTGGCGCTCAGCATGAGCATCCTGCCGCGCGTTTACCGCAGCCAGGACACCCTGCGCCAACAGGCGCAACAAGAAGCGGGCATGATCCTCTTTACCCCCAACACCTTCCGCCGCCTCGATGACGGCACCGTCGTCCACACCGGCGCCATCGAAGGCGGCCAACTGCGCGACTTCCTCATCGCCCGCGACGAGCCCGACGGCGGCCACAGCCTCATCCTTGCCGACTACGGCGAAATGCAGGGCGACGAACAACAGCGCCACCTGCTGCTGCACCACGGCCGCCGCCTCGCCTGGAACGCCAACCACGACCCGGCACACACCACCCTCTTCACCTACCAAAACGCCGACCTGCGCCTGCCCGGCGCCAACACCCTCGCCGCGAATGACAACCGCCTGCGCAACCTCGCCACCAGCGAACTCGGCACCAGCCCCGAACACCTTAGCGAATGGCAAAGCCGCAGCAACCCGGCGATAGCGCTACTCATCTACGCCCTCGCCCTGCCGCTGCTCGCGCGCAGCCAGCCGCGCCAGGGGCGCTACCAAAAAATCGTCCCCGCCTTCATCGCCTTCGCCCTCTACATCAACCTGCTTGACCTCATCACCATCGCCATCCGCAAACAACAAATCCCGCCGCTGCCCGGCAGCTACTGGCTGCACGGCGCCGTCCTCGCCACCATCCTCGCCCTGTGGCACAGAAGCCGGAGCCGCGCATGACCCGCTTCGACCGCTACCTGCTGCGCACCATCACCGCCACCAGCCTGATTGCACTTGCCTTCCTCCTCGCCGTCGATTACATCGTACAAATCTCGGTCGATGCCGACGACCTCGGCCAGGGCAGTTACACCCTCGCTGTGCTGCTGCTGCAACTGCTGCTCGTCCTGCCGCAAAAACTGCTGCTCTACGCCCCCGCCGCCATCCTCGTCGGCACCATCATGGGGCTCGGCCAACTCTCCGCGCAGAACGAAATCGCCGTCGTCCGCGCCGCCGGCATCTCGCGCCTGCGCCTCGCCCGCGCCGGTATCGCCTTCGCCCTCATCGTCGGCGTGCTGAACATTGTGAACGGCGAAACCATAGCGCCCCAACTCGCCGACCGCAGCCGCCTGCTGCGTAGCCAGGCGCTGGGCGAACCCGCCGACACCGGCCCGGCACAAGGCATCTGGCTCAAACAACAAAACACCATCATCCACATCGGCGCGCTCAACGCCGACGGCAGCCTCGCCCGGCTGCGCAGCTACCAGAGCGACGCCGACCACATCACCATCCAGGAAGCCGACCGCGCCACCTGGAACGCGCCCGACTGGCAACTGGAAAACCCGCGCGGCTGGCGCACCAGCGCGGAGAAAACCGAAAACACCGCCGCGCCCGCGCGCTGGCAAAACGGCGCGACCCCGCAGGCACTGCACGCACTCGCCGCCATCAACAGCGCCGAAACCCTGCGCGAACTCTACACCCTGACCCGCTTCATGGCGGCGAACGGCCTCAACCACGAACACGAAAGCCTCAAACTGTGGCAACGGCTGCTGACCCCGCTCACCACCGCTGCGATGGTACTGCTGGCGCTGCCGTTTGCCTTTGGCAACAACCGCAGCGGCCAACAGGGTACCCGCCTCGTCACCGGCATCCTGCTCGGCGTCGCTTATTACGTCGCAAGCGGCGTCATCGCCAACCTCGCCCTGCTGCTGCACTGGCCGCCGCTGCTCGGCGCGGCACTGCCCATCCTCATCTTCACCATTCCGCCGCTCATCCTGCTGGTGCGGCAGTAGCGCCGTAAACGCAGCCCCAATCGCCGTATTTCCCTACCGTGGGTCAAGCGCTCCGTATGGCACGGGCATTGCTTGCGCAGAGAACAAATATAGCCATCCACCGAAAGCCTCATACTGTGTTGCGCCGCTTCGCCGTACAACCGCGTACTGTCTTCAGCGGCGCGCCTTGTCTGAAACTTTCGGTGGATGGCTATATATCCATACACCAAACGAGGTTGCCATGCTCGCCTTTACCCTCTTCTATCAACTGTCCGCCATAGTCTTCTTCTCCGTCCTTACCTACCCCAATCTCCCGCCCGACCCGGCACTCATCGCCCAACTGGAGCAGTCGCGCCCGGCGGTCAGCGGCCAAAATGGCTATGCGGCGTTACGCGCCCTGCCCCTGCAAGCAAGCGATAATTTGCCCAAAGACCTGCCCCGGTGCGGGCGTGATACCCCCGATTGTCTCGCCCAGGCGCGTGAACACCTCGCCGGGTGGCGGGCGATTGCACCGGCATGGCGCGAAACCTGGCAGATGCAGGACGCCATGCTGGACGCGCTGCGGCAATACGATTACTTCCGTCCGCTGCCGGAGCAGTACAACGGCAAGACATGGCCGACATTTGTGCTGCCCCTGCTAGGCACCAGCCTGAACGCCTACCGCTTCGCCGCTGGTGAGCACGACGCGGCACTGCATGGCGCCTGTCGCGATGCCAAACTCGGCCTGCGCTTCATCCAGAGCCACGGGCTGGTGCTGCAAAGTCTGGTTGGCATTGCGCTGGTGGAGCGCAATATCGCCTTGCTCGCGCAAATGCGGGCGGAACTGCCGCCGGATGCGCCATTGCCCGCCGACTGCGACGCCTTGCAAGCGCAGCCCGCCGAAATCATCGCCCTTTGCCCGCTGATGTATGCCGACTGGCTGGGCTATAGCGAGGCGATGCGCGAGGCAGATGCTGAAGTCGCTACCAGCATGAAGGATGATGCAGAAAAATCCTTCTATTTCATTACAGCGCGTCAGATGCGCGCGCAAACCCTCTACGAAAACAGCCGCTATTGCGCGCCGGAAATCCTCGCTGCCATCGCCCGCGACGAAGTGCGCATACCCGCGCCGGAGCGCTGGCCGAAATACTGTTCGCCCATCAATACGCTTTGCCGTTTCGCCTGGCATGACCGTAGCAGAGACCAGGCAGGCCTGCTCAATGCCAATCGCTATCTGCGTGCCTTTGCGCTGTTGCGCCACCCGAACGCGCCGCTGCCGCCCGGCTATAGCCGCGATGGCGACACGCTCACCTTTACCCTGCACCCGGAACAACGCGACAAAAATATCGCCCGCACCGTCACCCTGCCGCTACCCGGCAGCCGCGTGCCGCAATGACAAGCGGCGGGCGGCTTATTCGCCCTAAGGGCTGTTTACAATTGAAAAATCCCCCTCCTCCGCAGGGCGAAACCCGCAGCGGGCGGGTTCCGTGCGTAGGGTGTGTGGCGGCGTAGCCGACACGCACGCGGGAATTTGACATCGGCAAACGCGTGCGTGCCTGCGGCACACACCCTACAAACCAATGGTGTAGCTCACAAAATCGTCGCCACGCAACCACATTGGTTTGGGCGCGTTTACGGCTGAATGATAAACAGGCCTTAACCAAACCGGCGAATGAAATCATCATGTTATGGCTAATTGTAAACAGCCTCTAGGGCAATGCGCTGTTGCCGCCGCTGCCGGGGTGTACCTGTAGCTGTTCCCAGGGGATGACGGTGCCGGCAGGATGGGCGTGGACGGCGGCGCGGGCGGGCAGCAGCGGGCCGATGTACGCGCCTTGCGGGGTCAGATAAAAATAGGGATAGAGGTAGTGGCGCGGCTGGTAGGGGTAATCGCGCATCGCCTCCGGGGCGAGCCGCTTCAGGGTGTCCAGCAGCCATTGCGCGCGCCGCTCGCGCGCTGTCTGGTCGGCGGGGTTGTCATCGTCCAGCGGGTGCGGCGGGCTGTCGCCGAGCCAAAGCAGGTCTTCCAGTTCGAGGCCGCGTCCGGCGGCGAGGCTGTAAGTGATGCCGCTGTCGGTGGCGTAGGGCGCGCCGCAGCTGTTTTCTTCGTGCAGGTGGAAGCTGGCGTAATGGTCGTCAAGCAGGGTCGGGGTGATGGTGACGCGGTATTGCAACGCGGCGCGTTTGTCGGCGGGCAGGGCGGCGAGACATTCGCGGCGCGCGGCGAGGGTGTTGAGCGCCTGCGCGCGCAGGTACTGGTTCAGCGCATCGCGTTCGGCATCGGGATAGCCGCTGGCAATAAGCGGGTGTTCGAGGCCGCTGTCGGGGTCGCGGTACCATTGCAGGGTTTTGCCGTGGTCGGTGCTGGTCGCGGTTTTTTGGAAGGCGACGTCGGCGAGCAGCGCGGCGGCAAAGGGCAGTTCGGCGGCGTAAAGGCGGTTTTCCGGGGCGGTCACAGGAGCAGGGTAGGGCGCAAGCGCGGTGCCGTTCCACCAGGCGTTGCCGTCGTGCAGGCGCAGGGTGTCGCCGTGGGCGTTGCGGTAGCAGGTGGCGCCGTCGTCGCAGGCGGGCGATGGCGTGAGCGGCTGCGGCAGGCGTTCGGCTTCGTCGTAGTATGCCAGCGTGTCATCGCTGGCGACGAGGGTATGGCCGCCCATGTCGCCGCGGTAAAGGGCGGCGTGGGCGGGGAGGAAGGCGGGGAGGAGAAAAAGGTATGGGCGCATGGCGGGTTCGGGGCGGCAAGGGGATTCACATAACAGGGGAGCGGTAATAGTTTGCGCTGGGACAAGTCCTGTCCTACGGCATCCCCGCCAAGGGCGGAGGAAACAGCACGGTTGTAGGTCGGGCATTTGTGCCCGTCATGAAGGTGTCGGCCATAAATGGCCGACCTACGGGTTTGTACTTTCTCCATCCCAAATTTTATTTCGGATGCATCATGTAGGCGGGCACGAACAGCGATGTAAGTTGGGCTGGCGCGCAAGCTAACCTCCTATTCTTTGTATCAGAATGATGGAGGTGGCGTTCGCCAGCGCCCATCTTCTTTATAGAAGAGCATTTCCTCTATCACGGCGGTTTCTTCTTTGCCATTATCGACAATCGTGACTTCAATATCGCAATAGGCAACTCTTTTATCCTCGTATTTTTCTTCTTTACATTTTTGCAGTGTCATTTTTTTTAACTCAATATTGGGTCTGGGCATTTTCATCGCATCAGCCATTGCTGCACCACCCAAAATAGCCTGGAACATAAATTCTTTCATTACCTGCTCCGCTTCCGCCTGTGTTGGCTCAAATTTTCCGCCGGTATTTTGGCATCCGGCAATGAGCAGAATGAGCGCGAGGGATAGTATTTTCATTGTTTACTCCTTAAATAAAAGCGCCGCATCGCGGCGCTTTCAGCATTCAAAAAATTATTTCGGATGCACCATGTCGGCAGGCACCACCAGCGCGTCAAATTCTTCGCCGGAAAGCAGGCCGAGTTCTATCGCCGTTTCGCGCAGCGATTTGTCGTTTTTGTAGGCGGTTTTGGCGACTTTCGCCGCGTTTTCGTAGCCGATTTTGCGGTTGAGCGCCGTTACCAGCATCAGCGAGTGATGGAGGAAGTAGTCGATTTTTTCCGGCACGGGCTCAATGCCGACGGCGCAGTGGTCGTTGAAGCTGTTGCAGGCGTCGCCCAAGAGGCGGATGGATTGCAGCAGGTTGTAGGCAATCACCGGCATGTAAACGTTCAGCTCGAAGTTGCCGGCAGCGCCCGCCATGTTGATGGTGACGTCGTTGCCGAAAACCTGGCAGCAGACCATGGACAGCGCTTCGCATTGGGTCGGGTTCACTTTGCCGGGCATGATGGAGGAGCCGGGCTCGTTTTCCGGGATTTTGATTTCGCCCAGACCGCAACGCGGGCCGGAGGCGAGCCAGCGCACGTCGTTGGCGATTTTGTTGAGGCTGGCGGCGAGGGTTTTCAGCGCGCCGGAGGCGAAGACGGCGGCGTCGCGTCCGCCGAGCGCTTCAAATTTGTTCGGCGCGGTGACAAACGGCAGGCCGGAGAGTTGCGCCAGTTCGGCGGCGGATTTGGCGGCAAAGTCGGGGTGGCTGTTGAGGCCGGTGCCGACGGCGGTACCGCCGAGCGGCAGTTCGTAGAGGTATTTGAGCGCGTCTTGCAGGCGGGCAAGGCCGTGGTCAAGCTGGGAAACGTAACCGGAAAATTCCTGACCGAGGGTAAGCGGGGTGGCGTCTTGCAGGTGGGTGCGGCCGATTTTGACGATGCCCGCGAAGGCTTTGGCCTTGGCGTCGAGGGTGTCGCGCAGTTTTTGTACCGCCGGAATGAGCAGGTGGTTGATTTGTTGCGCGGCGGCGACGTGGATGGCGGTGGGGAAGCTGTCGTTGGTGGACTGGGCGTGATTGACGTGGTCGTTCGGATGCACCGGCTTGTAGGCGGCGAGCCCGGTTCCGGCCAGCTCGTTGGCGCGGTTGGCGAGCACTTCGTTCATGTTCATGTTGGACTGCGTGCCGGAGCCGGTCTGCCAGACGACCAGCGGGAATTGTCCGTCCAGTTTGCCCGCCAGCACGTCATCGGCGGCGCGGACGATGAGGTCGGCCTGTTCCTGCTGGATGCGGCCCAGCCCGGCGTTGGTCAGCGCGGCAGCTTTTTTCACCAGCGCCATCGCGTAGATGAGCGGCTGCGGCAGGGTTTCGCCGCCGATTTTGAAGTTCTGGTAGCTGCGCTGCGTTTGCGCGCCCCAGTAGGCGTCAGACGGAACCTGGACTTCACCCATGGTGTCGTGTTCGGTGCGTGTGGTCATCGTGTTTACCTCGTGTTGAAATGTGTGGTGATTATACACCGCCGCCCCGTGCAAACCCGGCGGGATGCGCCTAAAATGCGGGCATCATCATTATTAAGGACAACCACCATGCTCATCATCACCGGCCTGGCCGGCGCGGGCAAAACCATCGCGCTGGATACCCTCGAAGACCTCGGCTACTACTGCATCGACAACCTGCCGAGCGCCCTGCTCGACAGCCTCGTGCGCGATTTCGCCAGCGAGCAGGCGCAACCGGTGGCGGTGGCGATGGATTCGCGCAATGCCGCCGACCTCGCCGCCCTGCCCGACAAAATCCGCGCACTGCGCCAATACGCCGACATCCAAATCCTGTTTCTCACCGCCGACACCGACGTCCTCGTGCGCCGCTACAGCGAAACACGCCGCCCGCACCCGCTGCACATCCGCGCCGAAAGCGCGCGCGCGCTGCCGGAAGCGATTGAATACGAACGCCATTTGCTGAACCCCTTGATGAATCTCGCCGACATCATCCTCGACACCAGCGGCTACAGCGTTTACCAACTGAAAGACCGTCTGCGCACCGTCCTCGGTGACGCCGCCCCGGCGCTCATCATCACCCTGCAATCCTTCGGCTTCAAACACGGCACGCCGGTCAATGCCGATTTCCTTTTCGACGTGCGCTTTTTGCCCAACCCCTACTGGGACCCGGCCATCCGCGCCTACAGCGGCAGCGATGCACCGGTCATCGCCTTTCTCGAACAATACGACGAACCGCGCCGCTTCGTTGCCGATACCGCCGCCTACCTCAAAACCTGGCTGCCCGCCTTCGTCCAGGGCAGCAACCGCGCCTACCTCACCATCGGCATCGGCTGCACCGGTGGCCAGCACCGCAGCGTGTACGTCACCGAACAACTCGCCGCCCGGCTCAAGCCGGATTTTCCGGGGCTGCACGTTGAGCACCGCGACCGCAAGAGCCATACCCCATAACCCCATTTACATACACCTTGAGCGCTCAAGTGTATGTAAATTCCCCACCCAACCGGAGACACCCATGAAACTCTACTACTACGACCACTGCCCCTTCTGCACCCGCGCCCGCATGATAATCGGCCTGCGCGGCCTTGACGTTGAACAGGTTGCGCTTGCGAACGACGACGAAGCGACCCCGATCGGCCTCGTCGGCAAAAAAATGGTGCCAATCCTCATCAAGGCAGACGGCACGGCGATGGGCGAAAGCCTCGACATCGTCCGCTATCTTGACGAATACGCGGGCGGCGAACGCCTCGACGACACCATCCGCCCCGCGCTGCAAGCGTGGCTGGACACGGTAAACGCCTACAGCAACCAACTGCTCTCGCCGCGCAGCACCCGCATCGGCCTGCCCGAATTTGCGACCGAATCGGCGCGCGCCTACTACACCGCGAAAAAAAGCGCGGCCTACGGCGACTTTGCCGAAAACCTTGCGCGCAGCGACGAACTGCTCGCCCGCCTGCACGCCGACCTACCCGCGCTGCTGCCGCTCATCACCGCGCCTGACCACCTCGGCGCGCGCCTGGGTTACGAAGACATCATCACCTTCCCGCTGCTGCGCAACCTCACCATGGTCAAGGGCGTGCAGTACCCGCCGGAAATCCACCGCTATGTGGAGACGATGAGCGCGAAGTGTCGCGTGCCGCTGTTTGACGACCGCGCTATTTGAGGGACCGTTTATATAGCCATCCACCGAAAGTTTCAGACAAGGCGCACCGCTGACCGTATGAGGCTTTCGGTGGATGGCCATGAAAAAAGCCGGAGCAAATCCGGCTTTTTTCATGGCTGTTGCTGCGCCGCTTCTTCTGTCGCGTGTGCGCGCAGCCAGTCGCGGTACGGCTGCCCGTCCAGCCACAGGCTTTCGGCAACGATGGTGCCATCCTTGACCCGCACGCCGAGACTCGCCGCCACTTGCGGGCGGCTGCCATCGCCACGCCAGCGCAGGGCGTCGTCAATGCTGGTGGCATCGTCTTCCGGCAGGTAGAAGCGGGTGAGCGGGATGTCAATGCGGATTTTTTCGCCCGGTTTGGCGCTCGCCGGGATTTTCCAGGCGAAGGCGCTTTCCTGCGGTTCACGGCTCAGGCGGGTAATGTGGGCGAGGCCGGTCGGGTCGGCACCGAGAACGGCGTAGAGGGTGTCGCCCGCGCCGAGGCCTTCCGGCAGGTTGTGTTCGCGTGCGCTTTCCGGGAAGGAGAGGGCGAGGTAGCGGCCACGCATGACGTCGTAGGGGTCAACGGGTTGCAGCGCGAGCCGCAGCGCCGTGCCGTCACGGAGGATGGTTTCGCCGCGCATGATTTGGCTGATGGGTACCGCCCATTGCAGCGCAAAGAGCGGGAGCAGCAGCAGAAGGAGGGCAAGGCGTTTCATGATTTTTCTCCCGGCGTGGTTGCGACCGCCTGCGGGCGGCGCGCCAGACGCAGGTTGAGGATAAAGAAGGCGGCACCGGCGCCGATAAAGACCGTGCCTTTCAGCCACAGCGGCAGTTCGTCGGCGACGAAGCGGGCAAAGAGCGCCATTAGTACCCAAATCAGCGCGGCATTGACGACAAACAGGCTGTGGTCCAGCGCCACCCGCGCCCGCCACAGACCGAGGACGACGACAAACAGCGTCGGCAGCCACGGCCACGCCTGGCCGAGCGTCTCGCGCTGTTCACCGAGGAAATAGAGCAGCACGCCACTCGTGGCAAAGGCGGCATCCCACCAGGTGAGCTGCTTCCAGCGGCACAGGGCGAAGATGAGCAGCGCGGCGTTGACGGCGGTAAGCGGCGTCAGGGCGAGAACAAGGCGTAGGCTGTCGTCGGTATGACCGTCGCTCAACCACTCCGGAAAGAGCAGGATAACGGCGGGAACCAGCTGAAAAATAATGGCCATCGCGTTGCGCCAGCCAAGCGTGCGCGCCGCCAGATACCATGAGGCAAGACAAATCCAGACCGGCAGAAAATAACCGTGCGCCGCGCCCTCCATACAGAGCGCCAGGGCAAACGCCAGCCCGTTCCCGGCAGCAAACGTGCGCCAGGCCAGGGACTGGCAGCGGTACGGCTCGCCGCGCTGGCGTTGCCACAACAACAGCGCCAGCAGTACCAGCATCGCGGCGGGATACTCCCACGGCGAAAAGCCGTCGTGGAAAAACAGTCCGCCGTCAAGCGTGGCAAAACCAAACACGTGCACAAGAAAGGCAACAAAAAACGCCGCCGCCCAACTGCGCGTCAAAAACGGCAGTGGCAGCGCCAGCAAAATCCAGGTGCGCCAAAAAACAGGCGGATTGGCTTCAATATGATACGTCTGCGCCACCAGCGCAATCGCCGCGCCCACCGCCAGCGCCAACACCAGCGCGCTACATTCACGCCAGGCAGCATTTAGCGGTCGCGCAAAAATCGCATACAGCAACGCCAACTGCGCCAGCGCCAGCGGCGTCAGCGACAGCACCACCCGCACCTCGCGCGACAACACCGCCCAGTTGGCGGCAAACAGCGCAATCACCCCGGCGCTGACGCAAAGCATGGCAAACAGCGACAGCACCAACTGCCACCACGCGCCCGACTGCGGCGTCGTCAGCGCATACTGCCCGCGCAACAGCGTCGCCTGCTCCGCTGAAACCCAGCCTTTCTGCTCCCATAGGGGCAATTCTGCCAACAAATCGCGGGAAAACGCCGCGCGACGGTTCATACAAACTCTCCGGTAACACTTTGCCGTGCATGATACGCAAAACCCGGCAGGCACAAAATAAAATTCCCGTAGCAACAGGCAAATCGCTTACAATTTGCCGCGTTCTCCGGCTGCGGAGAATGTTCCGTTTACACATAGCAAAAGGTGTCTCACATGAAAAAACTGATGCAAACCTCACTAGCTGCCCTGCTCCTCGCAGGCGTTACCCTCGCTGCAAGTGCACAAGACGTCGGCATGGGCAAAAAATCCCAGGAGCTTGGCCAAAAAATCGGACTGGAAGTCATGCAGGAAGTGATGAAAGACGGTGGCAAACCGACCCCGGAATCCGTTGGTAAAAAACTGGTCGAAAAACTGCGTGCCAACCAGGACGAAATGAAAAAAGCCGGTACCGAAGATTGCACCACCCTTTACGGTGCAGACAAAGCCAGCAATTGTCAGTGTGTTACCGACAAAACCGACTATGAAGCCGTATTCAACCTGATGGAAAAACAAATGGCTGACCCGCAAAACCAGCAAACCGAAGCCGTCAAGGCGCTGGAAGCCAAAGCCGAAGAAAATTACAAGGCTTGCGACCTTGACATCAAAGTCGCCAAAGAAGCCGCCGAAAAAGCCATGAAAGAAATGACTGGCAAAAAAGGTTGATTGCCCGCCGACAAAACCCCGCCCTGCGGGGTTTTGTTGTCTCTGCCGTCCTGCCATAACCCCTTCCCCTGATTGCCTTTTACCGGAGTACACATGAAAACCATCCTGAAACCCGCCCTTGCTGCCCTGATGCTCAGCAGTATCAACCTCACCGCTGCAGCAGCAAACAGCAACCCCAGTGCAGTTGATGCGCTGATTGAAAAAGTCGGTAACGAAATATTGCCGGAAGTCATTGCCGAAGCACAGGCCAGCGGCAAAAAACCGACCAAAGAAGCATTGGCCAAAAAATTCATGGCCAAACTGCGCCAACATCCGGAAGAATTAAAAACAGCCTTTATCGACGAATGCACCAGCAAAGAAGGCAAGGATAAAAAAGAAGCCTGCAAATGTGCCGTCGAAAAAATGGATATGGAAGCCAATCTTGCACTGATGGAAAAAGAAATTGGCAACCCGAATGCGGACCTCTCGGCAGAAAAAGCCAAATTGGACGAAAAGAACAATCAGGTAGAAATTGCTTGCGGATTGAGCAAAGCGCCGGAAAAAAACAAATAACCCGCTTTGCCGCAGTATCGCCTTGTACGGTGTTGCGAAACCATTGCCGAAACAGCGCAACCATGGAAACAGCTGCACGCAGTATGGGCAAAGAAAATTGAATCAAACATTGCCGTAGCAAAGGCCATTGAAAAAAGCCTGAAGCAACGGTCATTGCCCCGCCTCGCTCCGGCGGGGTTTTTTGTCGCTCGCAAAGCCGCCGCTGCGCTGGAGTGCGGCCGCGTTAGCGGTTAATATCGCGCCATCATCCATTGAAACTGTAAGGAGACTTTATGACAGCCGTAAAAAAATCCCCCGCCCGCAAGCCGCGCCAGGCCACCGCGCCCGTCATGGAAAAAATCATCGACGTCGAGCCGATTGGCAAACCCGGCTCGCCGCAGGTGGAAGCCCATGAAATCAGCACGAAAACCCAGCGCGCCGAAGACAGCCAGGCGGAAGCACTGCGCGACATCATCAGCCGCGACATCGCCGATGGCCGCATGGGCGAGCCGGGCAGCTATCTCGATACCGTCCTCGCCAGCTTCTCGCCCGACGATCTGGAAAAACTGCACCGGATGTTCCTCCGCCACAGCACGCCGGTGGCGGAAGACGGCGTGTTGCGCCCGGATGACGAACTGGTCGAAGGCTGGCGCGAAGGCGTTTACCCCTACAAAAACCGGATGAGCCGCAAAAACTACGAAAAGCAGAAATACCACCTGCAAGTCGAGCTGCTCAAGCTGCAAAAATGGGTGAAAGAAACCGGGCAGCGCATCGTCATCCTCTTTGAAGGGCGCGACGCGGCGGGCAAGGGCGGCACCATCAAGCGCTTCATGGAGCATCTGAACCCGCGTGGCGCGCGGGTGGTCGCGCTGGAAAAACCGACCGAATCGGAAGCGGGGCAATGGTATTTCCAGCGCTACATCAAACATTTGCCGACCCGTGGCGAAATCGTGCTGTTTGACCGCAGCTGGTACAACCGCGCCGGGGTCGAGCGCGTCATGGGCTTCTGCACCCCGGCTGAATACGACGAATTCATGCGCGAAGTGCCGGATTTCGAGCGCAACCTCGTCCGCAGCGGCATCATCCTCATCAAATTCTGGTTTTCCGTCAGCCAGGACGAACAGCGCCGCCGCTTCAAGGAGCGCGAGGCGCACCCGCTGAAACAATGGAAATTAAGCCCGATGGACAAGGCCTCGGTGGACAAATGGGACGACTACACCGCCGCCAAGGAAGCGATGTTCTTCCACACCGACACCGCCGAAAGCCCGTGGATTGTGGTCAAGTCCAACTGCAAAAAACGCGCGCGGCTGAACGCGATGCGCTACGTCCTGAGCCGCATCCCCTATCAGGAAAAAGACAACGCGCAAATTGGCGCAATTGACCCGCTGCTGGTGGTGCGCGCCGGGGCGCTGTACGAAACGGACAACGCCAAACTGCGCACGGCGATTGACCACGGCTGATGCGGCGAATCTTGCCATTTATAGCCATCCACCGAAAGCCTCATACGGTGTTGCGTTGCCTGACCGGGCACCCTAAAAAATGGCTCCGCCATTTTTTAGGGAAACTCGCGCCGTACAACCGCGTACTGTCTTCAGCGGCACGCCTTGTCTGAAACTTTCGGTGGATGGCTATACATACACCTTCCCCGCTATAGTGTATGTAAACGGGCAGGACGCGTCGCCAACCGGCGATTTTTGCTGAAAAAATCCCGTCGCCTATGGCAGGCGGACGGAAAAAGGATGATAATTTCTCGCGAGGGGCGACTGCCCCGCTTTCCTGTCCATCCAACAAAAAAAGGATTTATTAAATGAAGATATTACCCCAAACTCTTGCACTGGCACTGCTTCCCTGCCTGCTCGCCGCCTGTGGTGGTGGTGGCGGCGATGACAATAGTGTAAACAGCGCTGTAAACAGCCCGCGCGATGAGCTTTCCGCCCAGGAAAAACAGGCATTTGAGGCCAGTCAAGTGTCCTCTGATACGATGAATTGGTCAGGCGACCCTGAACCTTTCCGCCTTACCGTCGCGGGTAAAACGATCCAGGATGCAACTGCTGACGCCATGCGCATTGACGGACGCAGTCTGCCCGCCGGCTTTGCTTCTCTCCCCGGCAATTTCTATTTCGCGAATACTAATGACAACGACGCTGCGACAGTACGCAGCTATCGGGGCTTCCGTAGCGGTATTTTTACCGCCCGCACCCATGAAGAAGGCGTTTGGGCTTCCGCTGGACATTATGGTGTAGCGACCCGGGCGGAGCAGATACCGGCCTCCGGCAAGGCTACCTATAACGGTGTCGCCTTTGACATCAGTGACCGTGGCACGCTCACCTATCACGTTGATTTCGGTGCTAAACAGGGCGAAGGACAAATTCAAGGGTTGAGCCGCTACGGCAACATCACCTTGCATCCGGCCAAGATTGGCAATGGCAATAGTAATGGCGCCAAAATAGAAGGTAAAGCCAGTACGGTAGGAAAATCAATGGAATACGATGCCAGATTCTTTGGGTACGGCGCGGAAGAAATTCTTGGCACTGTCACTAATGATGACACCGTTGAATATATCGGCTTCCACGGCACGCGCGGCGACATTCAGTAACCGCTTAGTCAACAAAAAACGCCGGGTAACCGGCGTTTTTTACGAGCGGCATTTATAGCCATCCACCGAAAGCCTCATACGGTGTTGCGTCGCCTGGCCGGGCACCCTAAAAAATGGCAAAGCCATTTTTTAGGGAAACCCGCGCCGTACAACCGCGTACTGTCTTCGGCGACGCGCCTTGTCTGAAACTTTCGGTGGATGGCTATATGCAGATTGCACCACGGCTTGCCGTGGCTTTTTTATGGGCGCTATTTGCCGATGCAGAAAGAAGAAAAGATGTGGCCGAGCAGGTCGTCGCTGCTGACCGCGCCGGTGATGCTGCCCAATGCTTCGTGGGCAAGGCGCAGCTCTTCGGCGATGAGTTCGCCGTTTTGTGTGCTGCGCAGTTGGGCGAGGGCGTCGCGGTAGTGTGCTTCTGCCTGTTGCAGCGCGCGCAGGTGGCGTTCGCGGGCGATGTACGGGCTTTCTTCGCGTTCGTCACGTCCCACCCTGCGCGCGATTTCGTCGCGCAGGGCGTCGATGCCCGCGCCGGTTTTTGCCGAGAGCCAGAGGCCGTCCGTGTGTTGTGCCTGTACGGCGGGCGGGGTTTGGTCGGCCTTGTTGTAGGCGAGCAGCAGCGGGACGCTTGCGGGCAGGGCTTCGTCGCCGCTGGTGTCATCGAGCGCGCTGCCGTCGCGCAGCAGTAGGATGAGGTCGGCCTGGCTCAGCGCGTGGCGGGTGCGGCGGATGCCTTCTTGTTCGATGAGGTCGTCCGCTTCGCGCAGGCCGGCGGTGTCGAGGATGTTGACCGGCATCCCGTGTATCAGCACGGTTTCGCGCACGATGTCGCGCGTGGTGCCTGCTTGTGCGGTGACGATGGCGCGTTCTTCGCCGACGAGCGCGTTCAGCAGGCTGGATTTGCCCGCGTTCGGTTTGCCGGCGATGACGAGGTTGATGCCGTCGTTCATCAGCCGCCCTTGCCGGCTGCGCGCCAAGAGGGCGTGCAGACGCCCGCCCCACGCTTGCAGGCGGGCGGTGATGTCGCCTTCTTGTAGGTAGTCGATTTCTTCTTCGGGGAAGTCCAGCGCCGCTTCGATGTAGGTGCGCAGCGCGAGCAGCTCGGCGGCAAGAGCGTCGGTTTCGCGCGAGAAGTCGCCTTGCAGCGAGCGGTTCGCCGCTTTGACAGCCGCTTGTGAGCGGGCGTTGATGAGGTCGGCGATGGCTTCTGCCTGGGCAAGGTCGATTTTGCCGTTGTGGTAGGCGCGGCGGGTGTATTCGCCGGGTTCGGCGAGGCGCGCACCTGCATCGAGCACGGCGGCAAGCACCGCCTGGGTGACGGCGATGCCGCCGTGTCCCTGGATTTCGAGGGTGTCTTCGCCGGTGTAGGAGTGCGGCGCGGGGTAGTAGAGCAGTAGCGCCTGGTCGAGGGTGTCGCCGTGCGTGTCGCGGATGTGGGCGAGGGTGGCGCGGCGTGGCGCGGGGGTGATGCCGCTGAGGCATCCCGCGATGGCAAGCGCGTCGCGCCCGCTGATGCGGATTATGGAAACGCCGCCCGTTCCGGGCGGCGTTGCGATGGCGGCAATAGTGTCGCGGGCGTTCATCAGGCTTTGTTTCCTTTGGCGTGATGGTGGTGTTGTCCCGGTTGCCGTTCGCCGTAGCGTTTGTTCATGATGTATTGCTGGACGATGCCGAAGGCGTTGCTCACCGTCCAGTAGAGGACGAGGCCGGAGGGGAACCACATGAACATCACGCCGAAGACGAGCGGCAGCATCATCATCACTTTGGCCTGGGTTGGGTCCGGCGGCGGCGGGTTGAGTTTTTGCTGGAGGAACATCAGCGCGGCGTTGATGATCGGCAGGATGTAGTAGGGGTCCATCGCCGAGAGGTCTTGTATCCAGCCGAGCCACGGCGCGTGGCGCAGTTCGACGGATTCGACCAGCACCCAGTAGAAGGCGATGAAGAAGGGGATTTGCAGCAGCATCGGCAGGCAGCCGCTGGCCGGGTTCACTTTTTCGTCTTTGTAGAGTTTCATCATCGCCATGCTGGCGGCCTGGCGGTCGTCGCCGTAGCGCTCTTTGATGCGCTGCATTTCCGGGCCGAGGCGGCGCATTTTCGCCATGGATTTGTAGGCCCAGGCGGACGGGGCGAAGAAGAGCAGCTTGATGAGCAGGGTGGTGATGATGATGGCCCAGCCCCAGTTGTGGACGATGCCGTGGATGAAGTTGATGACGTAGAACATCGGCTGGCCGATCATGAAGAGGAAGCCGTAATCGACGGTTTTGTCGAGGTTCGGGGCGACGGCTTTCAGGTCGTGCTGGATTTTCGGGCCGATGTAGATTTTGCTGGTGAAGCTGGTGCTGGCGCCGGGGGCGACTTCGCTCGCGGCGCCGATGATACCGGCGTAGTGGTCGCTGCTGTTGTTGTAGTTTTTGCTGAAGAAAGTCTGCGGCTGGCCTTGCGGCGGCACGATGGCGCCGAGGAAGTAGTGCTGGATCATCGCCACCCAGCCGGTCTGGCTTTGGGTTTCAAAGGCGGTGCCGAGTTTGATTTTTTCGTAGGGGTCGTCGTCGTAGGACATCACCGCGCCGGTGAAGGTGGCGACTTGGCCGAGGCCTTTGGACGGTGCGGGCTGGCCGAAGACCCATTGTTGGTAGGCGTTGCCGCGCCAGGCTTTGTCGCTGTCGTTCTGGATTTTTTGTTCGAGGGCGAAGTCGTAGGCACCGCGCTTGAAGGTGTAGGTTTTGTTGACGGTGATGCCGTTTTCTTGCCAGCTGAGCGGTACGGCGAGGGTGTCCTCTCCGTCGGCGAGGGTGTAGCTGTTGGTGGTGCTGCTGAAGGTGTCAAGGTGGCTCGGCGCTTTGCTGTCGCTGGAGGTCAGCCCGCTTTGCAGAAGGAAGCGACCAGGGTTTTCGGTGTGCAGCAGGGCGAGCGGTTTGCCGCCGTTTTTGGTTTCAGGGTAGGCGGGCAGGTCGGCGCGGATGATGGTGCCGCCCTTGCTGGCGATGTCGAGTTCAAGGACGTCGGTTTTGACGTGGATGATGGCGCCGTTATCAGCGGCTTGCGGGTTGTCGCCGGGGACGTCGCTGCCACTACTGCTACTGGCTGCGGGTACGTCGGCACCGTTGTTGTTGCTGGCAGGAACGTCGGTCGCAGCGGGAACGCTGGCGCTGGCTGGAGGCGGTGCGGGTGGCAGGTGGGCAATTTGCCATTTCTGCCAGAGCAGGAAGGCGATGAAGGCGGCCGCGATGTACAAAAGCAGTTTAGGGTTGTTTTTCATGCTTCACCAGGAAGGTTTCGGGAACGGGATCGTAGCCGCCCTTGCACCAGGGGCCACATCGTAATATGCGCCACACGGTCAGGATGGAACCGCGCAGCGCGCCGTGTTTTTCGATGGCTTCTTCGCCGTAGTGTGAGCAGGTCGGCTCGAAGCGGCATTGTTGCCCGATAAATGGGCTCAAGGTTTTGCGGTAAAGGCGGATGGCGCCAATCAGCAGTTTTTTCATGGGAAAAGACGCTGCCAGTGGCGGGCGAGGAGGCGGGCAATGGCAGCGTTGTCGTGTGTTTCGGCGGCGTGGCGGGCGATGACGATGATGTCCAGCGCCTCTTTTTCACGGGCGGGCAGGTGGCGGAAACTTTCGCGGATGAGCCGCTTGATGCGGTTGCGCTCGTGCGCGCGGCGGATTTGCTTTTTCGCGATGACCAGCCCCAGCCGCGCCGCCCCGCCTTGCAGACGACAACGCCCCAGAACGGTAAAACAGCGGTCGCTGCTTTTGCGTTCAGGGGCTTGAAATACGTGGTCGAAGTCAGCGCGCTGCGTCAGTCTCGCCGTGCGGGGAAATGACGTGTTCACGCTGCACTGGCCGCGATTACACGGTCAGGCGGTGGCGTCCCTTGGCGCGGCGGCGCTTCAGAACCTGGCGGCCATTTTTGGTTGCCATGCGGGCGCGGAAGCCGTGGGTACGCTTGCGGGAGAGGTTGCTCGGCTGGAAAGTTCTTTTCGACATTTTTAATGCTCCTGGGGAAAATTCAAAGCGCGCAATCATACGGATAGCCCCCGGAAATGTCAATTTGCCGCTACCGCGCGGCGGCGGATTCGGTTAGAGTGTGCCGCTCATTCACCGGAGACCATGATGCGTTCCATCCTGTTGATTTTACTGATAACCGGCGTTGCGCACGCTGAGCCCGTCAACCATTGGCGCCAACTCTTCCCGCCCAAAGACGGCAAAAGCGCCGACGTCGTCTTGCAAACGCCGGAAGTGACCGTGGAAAAACCGCGCGAGCCCATCGTGGACGAACTGCCCGATCACATTCTGCGCAGCAACGAGCGTTTCTTCACCCTCAATATCGAAAACGACAAGTTCGGCAGCGGCTACGACCGCGACTACACCAACGGTCTGCGTCTCACCTGGTTCAACGTCGGTGCCGACCAGCCCTTTTATGTGGACTGGATTGACCGCCTCGTTCCCACCTTCGAGCGCAACAAAACCACCAGCACCTACTACAGCTTCGGCCACAATCTCTACACGCCAAGCGACATCGACCGCGACACCCTTGACCCGCGCGACCGCCCCTACGCCGCCTTCGTCTATGGCTCGGCGGGGCTGAGCACCATCACCGGGCGGCGCATGGACGACGTTGAGCTCACCCTCGGCTGGATTGGCCCGTCGGCGCAGGGCGAGTTTATTCAGGACAAATTTCACCGCCTCATCCACGCCGACTACCAGCCGCACGGCTGGAAATACCAACTGCGCGACGAACCGGCCGTCATGCTCTCGTGGGAGCGCTCCTGGCCGGGGCGCTACACCGCCGACTTCGGCAAAAGCCTGCACGCGCGCTTCGCGCCGCACGTCGGCGTCACCCTCGGCAACGTTTACACCTACGCCAACGCGGGCTTCACCATCGACCTCACCCCCGCCAACCTGCGCTGGCAGACGCAGCCAGTGCGCGTCCGCCCCGCCATTCCCGGCAGCGGCTACTTTGAATATACCGACGGCCACGGCTGGATGGCGTTTCTCGGCTACGACGCGCGGCTGATGGTGCGCAACATTTTCCTTGACGGCAACACCTGGAAAGACAGCCACCGCGTGGACAAACGCCCCTTTGTCCACGACATCGCCCTCGGCGCGGCCTACAACCACAAAAACTTTCGCATCAGCTACACCGTGAACTGGCGCAGCCGCGAATTTGAAGGCCCGCTGGCGAACAGCTCCAGCTTTGGTGCCATCGGCGTCAGTTACCGCTTCTGACAATATATAGCAATTCCTACAAAGCCCTGTCCGGTGTTGCGTCGCGCCTTGTACAGAACTTTGTCCGTATTGCTATAAAACCGCATCGCTGCGTTTCCCTCACTGCCGAATCAGCATTAACCATAACAGCATGAAAACCCTCTACCTCATCCGCCACGCCGAAAGCGAAGCCAACGCTGGCGGCATCAGCAAACCGGAGCGCGATATTGCCCTCTCGCCATGGGGACAAAAACAGGCTCAAGCGCTCGTTGCCCGGCTGCCGTCCAGCCACCACGTTTACGTCTCCGAGCTGCACCGTACCCAGCAAACCGCCGCGCCTTGGTGCAGTGCGCACGGCATCACCCCGCAGGTCTTGCCGCTGCTCAACGAATTTTCCTGCCTCGCGTTTGAGCGGATTCTCGGCATGAACGGCGCTGCGCGTCGTCCGCTGGCGGATGCCTACTGGCAGCGTGCCGACCCGCAGGAATGTACTGGCGCGGGCGCGGACAGCTTCGCCGCTTTCAACCGCCGCATCAGCGCTTTCCTCGCTCATTACCCGCAGCTTGAGGACGGCAGTCTGCTTTTTGGTCACGGCATCTGGATTGGTCTGCTCGCTTGGCGGCTGCTCGGTTTTGCTGCGGAAACGCCGGCGGACATGACCGCTTTCCGCCGTTTTCAAAGCGGCCTGCCGCTGGCAAATACTTCCGTCTGGATGCTACAAGGCGACACCGCCGACGACTTGCGCTTGCGTTTTCAGTCGTCGTGAGGGCGCCATACGCCGTAAACAGGGCAGGCGCGTCGCCCGGTTGCCGCCGTTTTCGACAAAATTTTTCCGCCTTTTCCGCCGCCTTCCGGCGGATTTTTTATGCCCGGCAAACATTAACGCCATTCGCCAGACTATTCCGAAAATCACCGCCGTTATTTTTATAGCCATCCACCGAAAGCCTCATACGGTGTTGCGCCGCTTCGCCGTACAACCGCGTACTGCCTTCAGCGGCGCGCCTTGTCTGAAACTTTCGGTGGATGGCTATAATTCCAATTAAGCCAAACACGATTCCCAAATAAGACTGACCTAGTCTTATTTCCAGTGATAACCGTAGGTTACGAAAAAAAATCTGTGCGTTGATGATTGTTAAGGCGATGGCGGAATGCTATCCTGATAACCCTTTCCGGGGATTAACCGGTATTTCCTTTTATATAAATGAATCCATGATGAGGTAATTCTGATGACTACGGATACTCCCTATAACTACCGCGTCGTCAAACAGTTCACCTGGGCAGCGATTGTCTTCGGCATCGTCGGGATGCTGGTCGGCGTCATTATCGCCGCGCAACTGCGCTGGCCGACGCTGTTCGGCGGCATTGATTTCCTGTCCTATGGTCGCTTGCGCCCGGTGCATACCAGCGGCGTCATCTTCGCCTTTGGCGGCAACGCGCTCTTTGCCACGTCTTATTACGTCGTGCAGCGCGTCTGTAGCGTCCGCCTCGTCTCCGACAAAATCGCCGCCTTCACCTTCTACGGCTACCAGACCGTGCTGGTACTCGGCGTGCTGAGTTACGTCCTCGGCTATTCGCAAAGCAAGGAATACGCGGAACTGCCGTGGCTGCTGGACGTCGCCCTCGCCGTGGTCTGGGTCGCCTATGGCTACGTCTTCTTCTTCACCATCGGCAAGCGCCGCGAAAAACACATTTACGTCGGCCTCTGGTTCTACGGCGCCTACATCATCGCCGTCGCCGTGCTGCACATTTTCAACAACCTCGCCCTGCCGATTGACTGGCTGCATTCCTACCCGGTGTACGCCGGGGCGGTCGATGCGATGGCGCAGTGGTGGTACGGCCACAACGCCGTCGGCTTCTTCCTCACCGCCGCCTTCCTCGGCATGATGTATTACTTCGTGCCGAAACAGGCCGGTCGCCCGATTTACTCCTACCGCCTTTCCATCGTCCACTTCTGGGCGCTGATTTCCATCTATATGTGGGCGGGGCCGCACCACCTGCACTACACCGCGCTGCCGGACTGGACGCAGTCGCTCGGCATGGCGTTTTCCGTCATCCTCTGGGTACCGTCCTGGGGCGGGATGATTAACGGCATGATGACCCTCTCCGGTGCCTGGAACAAACTCGTCACCGACCCCATCATCCGCTTCCTCTTCGTCGCACTCGCCTTCTACGGCATGAGTACCTTTGAAGGACCGATGATGGCCATCAAGGAAGTGAACGCGCTGTCGCACTACACCGAATGGACGGTCGGTCACGTCCACTCCGGCGCGCTCGGCTGGGTGGCGATGATAACGATGGGCTCGCTCTACCATATGCTGCCGCGCCTCTACGGCAAGACGGAAATGTACTCCACACGCCTGATTTTCGTGCATTTCTGGCTGGCGACCATCGGCATCGTCCTCTACGTCACCTCCATGTGGGTCGCTGGCATCATGGAAGGCCTCTTGTGGCGCGAAACCACCGCCGACGGCAGCCTCACCTACACCTTCATCGAAATCCTCGGCAAAAAATACATCTTCTACTTCGTCCGCTTCCTCGGTGGCTGCTTCTTCCTGAGCGGTATGTGCCTGATGGCGTACAACTGCTGGCGTACCGTCGCCAGCGGCAAACAGCCCGCTGCCCAACTGCAAGCGCAACCCGCCTGAGAACAAGGAGAACCGCATGAACCTCATGAGCCACGAACGCATCGAAAAAAGCGTCGTCATCCTCGGCATCCTCACCTTCTTCGCCGTCATCTGGGGCGGCCTCGTACAAATCGTGCCGCTGTTTTTCGACCAAAAACTGCGCCCGGAAGACGGCTACGTCAAACCCTACGACCCGCTGCGCCTCGCCGGATTCAACATCTACGTGCGCGAAGGTTGCTACGGCTGCCACTCGCAAATGATCCGCCCCTTCCGCTGGGAAACCGAGCGCTACGGTCACTACTCCGTCGCCGAAGAATCCATGTACGACCGCCCCTTCATGTGGGGCTCCAAACGCACCGGCCCGGACCTCGCCCGCGTCGGCGGCCGATACGGCGACGACTGGCACCACAAACACCTCACCGACCCGCGCAGCGTCGTTCCCGAATCCAATATGCCCGCCTACCCCTGGCTGAACAAAACCCCGGCAGACATCACCCTCACCGAAAACAGCATCCGTACCAAAATAAAACTGGGTGAACCCTACACCGAGGCGGACGTTGAAAGCGTCAAGGAAAAACTCAAAGACAAAACCGAAATGGACGCACTCGTCGCCTACCTGCAAGGCCTGGGCGTCGCCTTCAAAGAACAGAACCGGTAACAGAACATGACAGCCGCCGGCATCGCCTGGGTCAAATACACCACCGTCGTCCTCTTCGCATCCTTCATCCTGATGGTAGTCATCCTCTACCTGCCGCAACGGCGCAAGCCCTACGAAGATGCCGAAAAACTCGCCCTCAAGGACGAAAACGACGCCCCCATCCACCCGCGGCACCCGGCAGACACAGCACAAAACAAGAGGCAAAACAAATGACCGCAGTCAGCATCTTCATCGCAGCCGTCACCGTGCTGCACATCCTCGGCTACATCGGCCTGGTGTACTGGACGACCCACATCAAGGCGGGCGGCGACGCCAAAGAAGGCGAAATCATCGACCACACCTGGGACGGCGACCTCAAAGAAATGAACAACCCGATGCCGGGCTGGTGGCTGTCGCTGTTTTACCTGATGATCGCCTTCGCCATCGCCTACCTCTTCCTTTACCCCGGCGTGTACAAAGGCAGCAAAGGCTGGACACAACTTGGCCAATACCAGCAGGAAAGCCGCAAAATCGACTCCCGCTCCGCCGAATACTTCCGCCACTACGCTGGCAAAAGCGTCGAAGAACTCGCCAAAGACCCGGACGCGCTCGCAACAGGCCGCCGCATCTTCCTGCAAAACTGCGCCGTCTGCCACGCCTCGGACGCGGGCGGCAGCCCCGGCAGCTACCCCAACCTCACCGACAAAGACTGGATCTGGGGCGGCACACCGGAAAACATCATCAACACCATCACCAACGGCCACACCGGCGCGATGCCACCCGGTGGCGCGCTGATAGCCGTCACCCCCGGCCAGCCGCCCAGCGCCGAAGACCAGGAAAAACTCGACGACGTCAGCAACTACGTCCTCTCGCTTGGCGGCTACCCGCACGACCAGGCGCGCGCCGACAAAGGCAAAGCACTCTACGGCACCAGCTGCATCGCCTGCCACGGCCCGGACGGCAAAGGCAACCCGGTCATCGGCGGCATCAACCTCGCCGACCAGACCTGGCTCTACGCCGACGACCCGGAAGACCCGGCGGCGCTCAAAGCCTTCATCGAACACCAAATCCAGCAACCGCGCAACAACGTCATGCCCGCGTGGAAAGACACCCTGGGCGACGCCAAAATCAAAGTCGTCGCTGCCTACGTCTATTCGCTGAGCCAGGACGAAGAAGAAGCGGCGGAAGAAAAAGCGGCAGAACCTGCTACCGAAGCGACTGCTCCTGCGAGTGAAACCGCCGCACCGGCGACCGCCGAAGCCGCGACAACCAGCGAAGCAGAAAAACCCGCCGCTGAAGCGACCGCGCCCGCAGCCGAAACCGCCGCCGCTGAATCTGCTGCTACCAACGAAGCAGAAAAACCCGCCGCCGAAGCGACTGCGCCCGCCGCCGAAGCGGCCGCGCCCGCAGCCGAAACCGCTGCCGCCGAAACCGCTGCCAGCGAAGCGGCAAAACCCACCGCCGAAGCGACCACTCCCGCGAGCGAAACCGCCGCACCGGCGACCGCCGAACCTGCTGCCACCAGCGAAGCGGCAAAACCCGCCGCTGAAGCGACCGCGCCCGCAGCCGAAGCCGCGACAACCAGCGAAGCAGAAAAACCCGCCGCCGAAGCAACCGCTCCTGCAACAGAAACCGCCGCCCCGAAACCCGCCGAAGCTGCTGCGGCCAGCGACGCAGAAAAAGCTGCTACCGAAGCGACCACTCCGGCAAGCGAGGCCCCGGCGACAAGCGACAGCAAATCCGCACAACCCTGACCTACTTCGCCAGCCTGATCAAATATAGCCACCCACCGAAAGCCTCATACTGTGTTGCATCGCCTCGCCGTACAACCGCGTACTGTCTTCGGCGATACGCCTTGTCTGAAACTTTCGGTGGATGGCTATAATCCGGCATCCGCGAAAAAAACCGCCCTCCGGGGTGGTTTTTTATGAACGGCACACATACCAAAACCGTCCCCACTGCACATGGATGAACGACCAAATCCACATAACCTCACAATACAAACAACGATGATTCACCTTACTAGCGATTAATTTGAGGATTTCCACATAAGATACACACAAAAATCCACACAACTGCCTCCGACCCTATATAATGTCGCCGTTCTCAACGGGGTGTCGGCGAGCCGGCTGAGAAATACCCGCAGAACCTGATCCGGATCATGCTGGCGTAGGGATTGAGACGCTCAATCCCGTTGCGGCTGGTCTTTTTCCCAAAAACGAGGTGCAACGTGTTCAAAAAATCCCTGATTTTCCTCTCTCTCATCGCCGCCGCGGCGTCTGCCAAGCCGGTACTCACCGTCTATACCTACGGTGGTTTCAATACGGAATGGGGTGCGGGTCCCGGTCTCAAGGCCGAATTTGAAAAAGTCTGCGACTGCGAAGTCAAATACGCGGCGCTTGACCACGGCGTGATGATTTTGAACCGCCTGCGCATGGAAGGCGAGCAGAACAGCGCCGATGTCGTCCTCGGCATCGACAATACGCTGATGCAGGCGGCGCTGGATACCGGCCTGCTCGCGCCGAGCGGGGTCGATACCAGCAAGCTGAAACTGCCTGTCGCCTGGGATGACAAGGTCTTCGTGCCGTATGACTATGGCTGGTTCGGCTTCGTTTACGACAAAACCCGCCTGAAAAACCCGCCGCACAGCCTGCATGAACTGGTCGAGAGCAACGAGCCGTGGACGGTGATTTATTCCGACCCGCGCGTGAGCACGCCGGGGCAGGGTTTCATGTTGTGGATGCAGAAGGTGTTTGGCGATGGCGCTCCCGCCGCCTGGGAAAAACTGGCGAAGAAAACGGTGACTGTCGCCAAAGGTTCGGGCGAGGCCTATGGCCTGTTCCGCAAGGGCGAGAGCGACATGGCCTTGTACTACACCACTTCGCCCGCCTATCAAATCATGAAGGAAAACAACGATAATTACGCCGCCGCCCTGTTTGATGAAGGCCACTACCTGCAAGTGGAAGTGGCGGCGCGTACCCGCACCAGCAAGAATCCCGAACTGGCGCAGAAATTCCTCGAATTTCTCATTTCCCCCGCCTTCCAGGACAAGCTCGCCACCACCAACTGGGTTTATCCCGCCGCTGACGTGACGTTGCCGGAAGCGTTTGCCAAACTGCCGCGCCCGGAAAAGACGCTGCAATTCACCCCGGACGAAGTGGAGAAAAACCGGCCGCAGTGGATTGAGCAATGGCAACAGGCGGTGAGCAAGTAAAAGCAGGCATCCCGTTTGCCGCTTATATAGCCATCCTCACAAAACCGCAAACGCAGGTCGGCCATTCATGGCCGACCTGCCATAGCAAAAACGACATCGGCGGCAGCAATACTTAACCCCACCCCCGTCCCCTCCCCCGCAGGGGGAGGGGAGTGTTCTTTTACATACACCTGAGCGCTCAAGGTGTATGTAAACATAAACCCGCAAGACAATGACCTCATGCAAAAAATCATCCTGACCGCGCTGCTTTTGGCAGCGCCCCATGCCCACGCCATCGAATGCCCCGCCCCGCTCGAAGTGCCGCAAGGCGAGGGCATCGAAATCCATCGCAACGTCTGCGGCGCGTTGGGCGTCTTCAGCCAACACGGCAAAAAAGGCTTCTTTGACCCGGGCAGCGGCGAAATCACCGTCCCCGCGCAGTTTGATGCCGTGTACAACGATTACGTCGCCGACACGCTGACGCCGGTGATGAAAGACGGGCGCTGGGCTTACGTCGATACCCGGGGCAAGGCGCACACCGCCTGGGAATTTGAGCAAGTGAGCCTGTTTCCCTACGACGACGCACTCGCCATCGTCGGCAAGGCCGGGCGCTACGGCATGATTGACCGTCACGGCAAAACCGTCGTGCCGCTGCAATATGAGCGAATGGACGGCTTCATGCGCCGCGAAGACAACCGGGGCTACACCACCGTTGCCTGCAAAGCGGGCAAATGCGGCTATCTCGATGAAAAGGGCAACACCCTCATCGCGCTCGCCTACGACGACGCGGGCGGCTTCGGCGCTGACGTCGCCCCGGTGAAAAAGGGCGACCGCTGGGGCTACATCAACCTCAAAGGCGAAACCGTGCAACCCTTTGCATACGAAGAAGCGGAAGGCTTCAGCCACAACTGGGCGGGCAGCCGCGACCGTGTCTGCGTCGAAGCGGTGAAAGACGGCAAGCAGGTGGCGATTGACCCGCAGGGCAATACCTTGCCGGAAGGCACATTCTGCCACCCGCTGCCGCTGCCGGAGGCTTGAGGCGTATTTGTGTAGTCGCGGCAACGGTTGCCGAATCTGCCGCCGAATTGCTTCCTCCCACCAACCCGACAAAATCCAAACATGAAAAGACTGCTGGACAAATTGCAATTCCTGGCTGATTACGGTTTTACCGCCACCGCAGACGGCAATATCGAAAAAATGGATTTCTATACTTTGCATGAAAACCTCTATGGCTATCTGGAAGACTACAGACCATCGGGATTTTGCTTTATCCGTTATCCCGACCAGAAAATAACCATTAAAGCCAACGGGAAAACATTTTATGCTTTCGGCGTCTGTGATTTTGGCGCTTTGGTGCTTAATGAAACGGGGCAGGTATATCTGCTTAACAGCGACCGGATGAATCTCAACGGCATTTTTATTTATGCGAACCATTCATTGGAACACTTTCTGCAAAGCTACTGCCAATGGATGGTGAGCATTTATACGCTAAAAGGCAATCTGAAGCCCGATAACAGTCTGGAAGTAGAAGCGGCGGATTTATTACGCCGCCTGAAAACCACAGACGCACCCGCGATGGAAGCAGGCTGTTTCTGGCCGCATATGGCGTATGTGCTGGAAGAAGGCGGCATTACCCTTGGCATTCCCCCATCGCAATACATGGCAGACGGCAGATTGCCATAAAACCGTATTCAGACATCACCCGTAAAAACCATGCCCCGCATCCCCCCCTGGCTCCGCCCCGGCCTCATCGCCGCCGCCCTGCTCCTCGCCACCGGTGCCGCCGCGCTCACCGCCCTCATCCTGCAAGGCGGCATCGCGCAGGCGCAGTACCTCGGCGATGCCTACCTCTGGCGCGTGTTGCGCTTCACCTTCTGGCAGGCGACGCTGGCGACCGCACTCGCCGTTGTCCCCGCCGTCTTCCTCGCCCGCGCGCTGGCGCGCCGCCGATTCCCCGGCCGCACCCTGCTGCTGCGCTTCGCCACCCTGACCCTGGCGCTGCCGACGCTGGTCGCCATCTCCGGCATCATCGGCGTGTACGGCAAACAGGGCTGGCTGGCGCACCTCTGGCAGGCGTTTGGCGGACAATGGACATTCAAACCCTATGGCCTGACCGGCATCCTCCTCGTCCACCAATTCTTCGCGCTGCCGCTCGCCACCCGCCTCCTGCTCAACACCCTCGAACACATCCCCGGCGAACAGCGCCAGCTCGCCGCCCAACTCGGCGTGCGCGGCTGGGCGTTCTTCCGCCACGTCGAATGGCCGTGGCTGCGTCGCCAACTGCCGCCCACCGCCGCCCTCGTCTATATGCTCTGCTTCACCAGCTTCAGCACCATCCTCATCCTCGGCGGCGGGCCAAAAGCGACCACCATCGAACTCGCCATCTACCAGGCGCTGACCTTCACCTACCAGCCCGACCGCGCCGCGCTGCTCGCCCTCGTGCAAATCACCTGCTGCCTGAGCCTTGTCCTCATCGCGCAAATGCTCGCCAAAAACCTCAATACCGTCCCCGGCCGCCTCCATCCCTGGCACGACACCCCGCGCGGCTGGTGGCCGCGTCTCGCCGACACCGCCCTCATCGGCGCGATGCTGCTCTACCTGCTGCCGCCGCTCGTCGCCGTCATCCTCGGCGGCCTGAACCACCACCTGCCCGAAGTCCTGCGCGACCCCGCCCTCTGGCGTGCCGTGATTACCTCGCTGCGCATCGCCCTGCCCGCCGGGCTGCTCAGCATCACCCTCTGCCTGATGCTCCTCTGGAGCAGCCGCGAACTGCGCCTGCGCGGCCGCCCGCTCGCCGCCAACCTGCTCGAAACCAGCGGCATGATTAACCTCGCCATGCCCGGCATCGTCCTCGCCACCGGCATCTTCCTCCTGCTGCGCCGCACCATTGGCCTGCCACAACACGCCGACGCCATCATCATCGGCTGCAACAGCCTGATGGCCATCCCCTACACCCTGAAAATCCTCGCCGCGCCGATGCAAGACCTCGCCAGCAACTACAGCCGCCTCTGCGCCGGACTCGGCGTGCGCGGACTCACCCGCCTGAAACACATCGAACTGCGCGCGCTGAAACGCCCGCTGGCGCAGGCCTACGCCTTCGCCTGCATCCTCTCGCTTGGCGACCTCGGCATCATCGCCCTCTTTGGCAACGCCGACTTCCTCACCCTGCCCTACCTGCTCTACCAACAATTCGACGCCTACCGCTCCGACGCCAGCGACGTCACCGCGCTCATCCTGCTGCTGCTCAGCCTCGCCCTCTACACCCTGATCGAACGCCCCCATGCTCACCCTCGACAACCTTGAATGGCGCCACCCGCCCTACCAAATGCACTACACCCTGCACGCCGCCGCAGGCGAACGCCTCGCTATCCTCGGCACGAGCGGCGCGGGTAAAAGCACCCTGCTCAACCTCATCGCCGGTTTCCTCCCCGCCCACAGCGGCCGCCTGCTGATAAACGGCGCGGACTACACCGCCGCCGCGCCCGCCGCGCGCCCCATCTCCATGCTCTACCAGGAGCACAACCTGTTCAGCCACCTGAACGTGCGCGACAACATCGCCATCGGCCTCAGCCCCAACCTCAAACTCACGCCCGACCAGCGCGCGCAACTGCAAGCAACTGCTGAAAAAACCGGCCTCGCCGGGCTGCTTGACCGCCTGCCCGAACAACTCTCCGGCGGACAAAAACAGCGCGTTGCACTCGCCCGCTGCCTGCTGCGCGACCGCCCGCTGCTGCTTTTGGACGAACCCTTCTCCGCGCTTGACCCGGCGCTGCGCGTAGAGATGCTGGATTTGCTGGACGACACCTGCCTGCGCTGCCAGCCGCTGCTGTTGATGGTGACGCACAACATCGACGACGCACTGCGCATCGCGCCGCGCAGCATCGTCATCGACGGCGGCACAATCGCCTGGGACGGCGCGACCGCCGACCTCGCCCGTGGCGACAGCCCGGTAGCAACGCTGTTGGGCATCAGCTCACATTAGAGGCTTGACCATTGCGCTGGCGACAAGCAGCGCCCCCCCACCGCTCAGCCCCTCTCCCCGTGGGGGGAAGACTGTGGTGGATAGCGTCAGAAAACCTGCCGCTGCCCCGGCGACCCAACAAAACCCGTCGCAACACACCCAAAAACGTCGCCGACTGGCAAAAAAAGCTCATCAAAACAACCAAACACAACGATAGAGCCACAGCCATCCTCCACATAACCACGCCGCGCGGGGCGCCAATACCGCTACTAACATTACAAAACCCCCAACCCCGCACAATGGCAAGACTGGTGCTATAGCGGTACTCACACAAAGTTCTGTATAGCCGTCCACCGAAAGCCTCATACGGTGTTGCGTCGCCTCGCCGTACAACCGCGTACTGTCTTCGGCGACGCGCCTTGTCTGAAACTTTCGGTGGATGGCTATAAGACGCGCCGCCGAAGACAGTACATTTTTGTACGGCACGAGTTTCCCCATAAACCACAACAACAAACACCACAACAACCATGCCCCACCCCATCACCCTCATTCTCAAGGACCGTCGTGGTAACACCCTCGACCTCTACGAACTCGACCCCGCCGCACCGCTCACCCTCGACGCGGTCGCGGGCGCCTACTACCAGCTCAACGACGAAACGACCGGCTTCGCCCCACAAAACCTGCACGCCCGCCGCAACGGCGACGCGCTGCACATCAGCATCGACGGCCACGACGCACTCACCATCGCCCACTACTACAGCCGTGACGCGGGCGCACTCATCGGCCTGCAAGAAAACGGCGGAATGCAGCGCTACCCGCTCGCCCCAGCGCACACCCTCGCCAGCGAAACCGCGGCCGCCGCACCGGCGGCCATCCTTGGCGGCGTCGCCCTGATTGCGGGCGGCGCGGCGCTGACCGCACACCACCATGACCGCGCGCCGGAAGCACAAAACACCCCTGACCCCGAACCGCCAACCCCGCCTGTGCCAACCCCGCCGACACCAACCCTGCCGGCACCAACACCGCCGACGCCAACACCGCCGACGCCAACACCGCCGACGCCAACACCGC
>NZ_DBHKZK010000081.1:0-49849 GCF_057314735.1 Cardiobacterium sp. | reverse complement strand
GTTGCGGGTTCGGCGACGGTTGCGGGTTCGGCGACGGTTGCGGGTTCGGCGACGGTTGCGGGTTCGGCGACGGTTGCGGGTTCGGCGACGGTTGCGGGTTCGGCGACGGGTTCGGATTCGGCGACGGGTTCGGATTCGGCGACGGCTGCGGTTGTTCGCCTTTGTAACCGTGGTCACGGCTGATGGCGATAGCACCCGCGACAAGGCCGACGGCACCGAGTACGCCGAGCGGTGCCAGCGCGGGCTGGTCCGAACCCAGCGGCTGTTCGGTGACGATTTCGCTGGCAAGCGCGTGTTCGGGAGCGGTGGCGACCGGGTAGCTGGTGAGACTGCCGTCCGCCTGCACCCCGACCAGCGCGCCCTGTCCCTGGCTGTAGTAGTGGTCAATGACGAGTGCGGGGCGGCTGTCGCCGTCCAGGTAGAGATAGAGGTCGTCGCCCGCGCGCGCGGTGGTGAGGTTCGCCGGGGCGGTGCCGGTCGCGGCGTCGCCAATCTGGTAGTACGCGCCATCAACGGCGGCGATATGCGGGCTGCTGGCACTGTCCAGCGGGTATTGCGCGAGGACGTTGCCGCTGCTGTTGCGGATTTCAAGGGTGATTTGAGGGGACACGGATGGTTCCGGGGTTGCGTTTTTCTGTTGTCAAGACTAGCAATTTTCCTGCCATCATGAAAGGGTAAGGCTTTTGTAATGTTTGACAGGCATTCGTCCGCGTCATGCTGGCACGGCTGTTTTTATAAAATGCTTTTTAATCAGTTTGTTGCGACGAATGCGCCTTGCAATGTCGCCATGAACACGGTACATTTTGCACCGTTCATGCGGCTTTTTCCCGCCGCGCTGGATAACCTGCTCACACAACAGGAGAAAATCATGATTCACCCCACCGCCCTCATCGACCCCAAGGCCGAACTCGATAGCGACGTCAGCGTCGGCGCCTACAGCGTCATCGGCGCGGGCGTGCAAATCGGGCGCGGCACCACCATCGCGCCGCACGTCGTCATCGAAGGGCCGACGCGCATCGGCCAAAACAACCATATTTTTCCCTTCGCCTCGCTCGGCGCCATCCCGCAGGACAAAAAATACGGCGGCGAAGACACCACCCTCGAAATCGGCGACAACAACACCATTCGCGAATTCGTCACCTTCAACCGTGGCACGGTGCAGGACATCGGCAAGACCGTCCTCGGCGACGGCAACTGGATTATGGCCTACGTCCACCTCGCGCATGACTGCGTCATCGGCAACGACACCACCTTCGCCAACAACGTCATCCTCGCCGGACATGTCCACATCGAAGACCACGTCGTCATGGGCGGGGCGGCGATGGTGTACCAGTTCGTACGCATCGGTGCCTACACCATGGTCGGCTACTGCGCCGGCGTCAAACAGAACGTGCCGCCCTACTCGCTCGTGGTCGAATCGCCCGCGCGCATCGCCGGCATCAACCTCGAAGGGCTGAAACGCCACCATTTCAGCGCGGAAGACATCGCCGCCATCAAGCGCTGCCATCACCACCTTTACCGCGAAAACCTGCTGCTGGACGAAGCACGCGACAAAATCAACGCGCTCGCCAGCGAATCTGCCCCGGCACGGCGCATCGCCGAATTCCTCGAACACACCGGCAAACGCGGGCTGATTCGCTAATGACGACGCCATAGAAAAAGCGGGGCTTGCACCCCGCTTTTTTTTCATCCGTTTAATGCCGTCGCCGAATGGCGATATCCGGCAAATTCCAATTATAAATAATGGCGCAGGCGCGAATGGCGAGTACCAATAACAAGGTCAACAAATCGCGCGTCCACAAGCCGACGCCAAAATGCATCAGAATGAAATAAAACACGCCGCCGACCAATGCCGCCGACAAATACACTTCCTTTTGCAGCAATAGCGGCACCTGGCGGCAGACAATATCGCGCAGAATCCCGCCCATAATCGCCGTCACCACGCCCATCAATACCGATACCGGCGCGGTTGCGCCGCGCATCTGCCCGACTTCAATGCCAATGACGGTAAACGTCGCCAATGCCAGCGCGTCAAACCAGCGGAAAGGCTTGTCCAACCGCTCAAACTGATAATAAAAAACCTGGGTAAAAATCGAAGTAATGGTAATCGTCCAAGCATAATCCAAATCCTTCAGCCAGAACAACGGATGGCGGTTCAACAACAAATCGCGGGTGGTACCGCCGCCGATGGAGGCGACAAAGGCAATCATCACCGCGCCGAAAATATCAAAATGCTGCCGCTTGGCGAGTACGGTAGCGGCGACGGCGCTGGAAAAAACACCAAAAAAATCAAGAAACGTAACAATGGATTCAGGAGCAATGGACATGGCGGACAACATCACAGGGCGGAAAACCGTTAGGATAGCACCCTTTCAAAAAATTCACAGAGAGGTTCCCATGCAGCGCTTGCGCCAACTATCCACCTTCATCGGCCAGACATTCGCCCTTTGGGCGATCGTCTTCGCCATCGCCGGTTACGCCGCCGCGCCAGTCTTCATCCCCTTCAAGCCCGCCATTCCCTACGCGCTCGGCATCATCATGTTCGGCATGGGGCTGACCCTGCGCGCCCGCGACTTCGCCGAAATCTTCCGCCGCCCGATGCAGGTACTGCTCGGCGTTGTCGCCCAGTTCCTCATCATGCCGCTGCTCGCCGTCCTTTTAGTAAACATCTTCAGCCTTGACCCGATGGTCGCGCTCGGCGTCATCCTCGTCGGCTGCTGCCCCGGCGGCACCGCCAGCAACGTCATGACCTACCTCGCGCGCGGCGATGTCGCCTTGAGCGTCACCATCACCGCCTGCTCCACCCTGCTCGCGCCGTTCCTGACGCCGCTCCTGCTCGAACTCTACGCGCACAAAACCGTGGACATCGCCGTCGGCGCGATGATGCTCTCCATCATCGAAATGGTCCTGCTGCCGATCGTCGCCGGTGTCTTCATCAACCGCTACTTCGACAAACACCTGCAAGTGCTGCGCGACGCCCTGCCGCTCATTTCCGTCATCTGCATCGTCCTGATTCTCGCCAGCGTCGTCGCGCTGAGCAAAGGGGCGATTGCAAAAAGCGGCATGATCATCTTCGCCGTTGTCATCCTGCACAACCTCCTCGGCTACCTGCTTGGCCTGCTCGCCGCCCGCCTCGCCGGAATGAACAGCGCCCAGTGCCGCGCTGTCATGATCGAAGTCGGCATGCAAAACAGCGCGCTCGGTGCCACCCTCGGCACAAAATACTTCAGCCCGGAAGCGGCACTGCCGAGCGCCATCTTCAGCGTCTGGCACAATATCAGCGGCGCGCTGGTTGCCAACCTCTGCACCTGGTGGGACAAACGCCACGGCAAATAACCCGTGCAGGGTGGGGCTTGCCCCACCATTAACGCCGAACACATGACGCACCACCCGCCCAAAAACATGAAAAGAATCCTCGCCCTCCTCCTCGCCTGCGCCACCGCCCACGCTACCGACAGCCTGGATGCCGATGCCCAATCGCGCCGCGATTTCATCAGCAAACACGCCGCCAAACTCGCTGCGGGCGACACCGCGCAGGCGGTACACATCACCGCCGCGATGCAGGTCAACGGCAACGCCGTCATCGCCCTCCTCTGCGAAACCGCAGATGGCCGACAAACCCTCGCCCTTTGGAGCCACACCCTGCTGGCGCAGAACAACATCGCACCATTGGCACAACACCTCGCCCAACTCGCCCGCGGCGAAGACGGCAAAGGCGACGCCAGCACCCGCTTCAACGACAGCAGCAACGACTACCGCAACGCACGCACCCTCGGTTGCTACACCGCCGCGCTCAATCACGCCCTGCAAAACACGGACGATGCCGTCGCGCGCAGCGAAGCACTATTGGCACCGAGCACCCAGGCGGCAGACCACAGCGACATCGCCACCCACCTGCGCGCATTCGCAAGCCCGCCCGATGCCGCACCCGCCGCCGTTGCCGCCTTTGAACAAGGCTGGCAAGCAGACAGCGCGGTGCAACCGTGACGCTCTCCCGCCACAGCGGGTGATGCTCATAAAAAAACCGCCCGCAGGCGGTTTTTTTCACAAAGGGCGAATTACTGTGCGGCTTCCTTCGCGCTGGCCTCCTTTTCCTTCGCCACAAACGCCTGCGCGTCGGCGAGGGTGCCGAGGTTGGTGACTTTGCGGTAGCCCATGCCGTTCAGCACCTGTTGCGCGACACCGGCGCGGCGGCCGCTGCGGCAGTAAACGTAAATGTCGGCGTCGTGGTCTTGGGTGATCTCGCTGATTTTTTGCGAGACTTCATCGACCGGGATGTTCACCGCGCCGTCGGCGTGCGCTTCGGCAAATTCTTCCGGACTGCGCACGTCAATCAGGTATTGCTCAGCGGAGGCGGCGAGGGAGGCGGCGGCGAGCAGGCTGCCGAGGACGAGTTTTTTAAGCATGAAGGGTCTCCGTGGGTTGTTGAAAAGGCGGGCAATGTTACGGGGCGGGCGAAAAGCGGGCAATGGCGCGGTGTCGCAGGATTTTGCTTCGCCGTCGCGCAGTTGCCCCGTTATGCGGAAGGCGATACCATAGCCCGCCTCAATTCCTACCTTAATTTATCCCCATGTTTAGTAAAGATATGACCATCGCGGGCTTTGATGATGAACTGGCCGCTGCCATCCGCAACGAGGCGCAACGTCAGGAAACCCACATCGAACTGATCGCTTCCGAGAACTACGCCAGTCCGCGCGTCATGGAAGCACAGGGCACCTGCCTGACCAACAAGTACGCTGAAGGTTATCCGGGCAAGCGCTATTACGGTGGCTGCGAGCATGTTGATGTCGTGGAAACGCTCGCCATCGAGCGCGCCAAGACGCTTTTTGGCGCCGATTATGCCAACGTGCAGCCGCATTCAGGGTCGCAGGCCAACGCCGCCGTTTTCCTTGCACTGTTGGAAGCGGGCGACACCATTCTGGGCATGGATCTCGGCCACGGCGGCCACCTCACCCACGGCTCGCCGGTGAGCTCGTCCGGTATCCTTTACCACGCGGTGCATTACGGCATTGACGTCAAGACCGGGCTGATTGATTATGATGCGATGCAGCGCATCGCCAGCGAGCACAAGCCGAAGCTGATTATTGCCGGATTTTCCGCCTACTCGCAGGTGCTGGATTTGCAGCGCTTCCGCGACATTGCCGACAGCGTCGGCGCGTATCTGCTGGTCGATATGGCGCACATCGCCGGCCTCGTCGCCACGGGGCTTGCGCCGAACCCGGTGCCGATTGCCGACGTCGTCACCTCCACCACCCACAAAACCCTGCGCGGGCCGCGCGGCGGGCTGATACTGGCGCGCGCCAACGACGCCATTACCAAAAAATTCAATTCCGCCATCTTCCCCGGCATCCAGGGCGGGCCGCTGATGCAGGTGATTGCGGCGAAAGCGGTCGCCTTCCTTGAAGCGCTTGACCCGGCCTTCACCAAATATCAGGAGCAGGTGCTGGACAACGCCAAGGCAATGGCGAAAGTCTTCCTCGCGCGCGGTTACGAACTCGTCTCCGGCGGCACCAAGAACCACCTGATGCTGATTAACCTCGTCAACAAAAACCTCACTGGCCGCGCCGCCGACGCCGCACTCAGCCGCGCCTACATCACCGTCAACAAAAACGCGGTGCCGGACGACCCGCAACCGGCCTCGGTCGCGAGCGGCATCCGCATCGGCACGCCCGCCATCACTACGCGCGGCTTCAAACAGGCGGAAGCCAAACTGGTTGCCACCTGGATTTGCGACATTCTGGACGACATCGACAACGAAGAAGTCATCCTCGCCGTGCGCGAAAAAGTGAGCAAACTCTGCGCCGAATTCCCGGTGTACGGCTAACGGAGCGGAGCGCGACCCTTGCATTGCCCCATCTGCCACCGGCCGGACACCCGCGTCATTGACTCGCGCCTCTTGAGCGACGGCAGCAAAATCCGCCGCCGTCGCGAATGCACCAACCCCGCCTGCGCCACCCGCTTCACCACCTACGAAACGGCAGAAATCTCGCTGCCGATGGTCATCAAACAAAACGGCGAGCGGCAGGCGTTCTCGGCGGAGAAACTGCGCAACGGCCTGCTGCGGGCGATTGAAAAACGACCGGTAAGCGTCAACAAAATCAACCAGTTGATCGAAGACATCGAAAACCGCCTGCGCATCAGCGGCGACCGCGAAGTCGCCTCGCGCCGCATCGGCGAATGGGTGATGGCGGGGCTGAAAGACATCGACCACGTCGCCTACATCCGCTTCGCCTCGGTTTACCTGAGCTTTCAGGACGTGGAAGCCTTCATCAACACCATCGCCGAACTGCGGCGCAATTGAGCGGAAAAATTCCCCTGCGGCGCGCCGCTTTCCCCTCCGGGGCAGGGGGGTGAATCGCTCAGGTGTATGTAAAACCATCCCGCTGTGATGCAAAACGCGGGAGCCTGAAAAACCGCCGATATGCCCCTCCCCCACGGGGGAGGGTCGGGGGCTCCCATGAAAAAGGCATCCGCCTTTTTCATGGGTACCCGGGGTGGGATTAAGTCGTTCCAACCTCGCTGCCCTGTAGCCATAGCCGCAAACCGGCCATTCACGGCCGACATCAAAAAACCAAACCCGTTATATACACCCTGAGCGCTCAGGTGTATGTATAGCAATCCTCACAAAGCCCTGTACGGCGTTGCGCCGCTTCGCCGTACTAAACTGTACTGTCTTCAGCGGCGCGCCTTGTACAGAACTTTGTGAGTATTGCTATATAAATCCCGCTTCCTTAAATGCAGGGTGAGGCTTGCCCTGCCCTGCCGCATGAACCCCAAACCCGCCGGAAACCACCAACCATGACCACCCCCGACACCGAACAAGATACCCGCTGGATGCAACGCGCGCTTGAACTGGCACAGCGCGGCATCTTCTCCACCGCGCCGAACCCGCGCGTCGGCTGCGTCCTCGTCAAAGGCGACGAAGCCGTCGGCGAAGGCTGGCACGTCCGCGCGGGCGAAGCGCACGCCGAAGCCCACGCGCTGCGAGAAGCGGGCGAGAAAGCACGCGGCGCCACCGCCTACATCACCCTTGAGCCCTGCGCGCACCAGGGACGCACCCCGCCCTGCGCCGACGCGCTGATTGCCGCGGGCATCGCCCGTGCCGTCGTCGCCTGCCGCGACCCGAACCCGCTCGTTGCCGGGCAGGGCATTGCCCGCCTGCAAGCGGCAGGCATCACCGTCACCGAAGGCGTCTGCGAAGAAGAAGCCCAGCGGCTCAACCGGGGATTTTTCCGCCGCATCACCACGGGGCGGCCATTTGTCACCCTCAAACTCGCCGCCTCGCTTGACGGCAAAACCGCGCTGGCCAACGGCGAAAGCCAATGGCTCACCGGCAAAGCGGCACGCGCCGACGTCCATTACCACCGCCTTGCCGCCGACGCCATCATCGCCGGTACCGGCAGCATCCTCCACGACAACGCCCACCTCACCGCGCGCTACCCGACCGAACTGCCGAGCCAACCGCCGCTGCGCGTCATCATCGACAGCCGCCTGCGCACCCCGCGCGACGCCGCCCTCTTTGACGACCTGAGCCCCATCCTCATCGCCTGCGGCATGAACGCGCGCGCGCCGAACTACCCCGCCCACGCCGAGTGGCTGCGCCTGCCGCTCGCGGGCGGCCGCGTGCCATTGCCCGCACTTTTGGACGAACTGGGCGCACGCGGCATCAACAACGCCTTCGTCGAAGCCGGCGCCTCGCTCGCCGGCGCCTTCATCCAGCAAAACCTCGCCGACGAAATACTGCTCTACCTCGCCCCCTGCCTGCTCGGCAGCGGCGCGCGCGAACTGCTGCAACTGCCGCCGTTACAACACCTCTCTGATAAAATGCGCGTCCACATTGACGACAGCACCCGCATCGGCGCCGACCTGCGCCTGCGCCTCACCCCGGAAAAACCATGTTCACAGGCATCATAGAAACCACCGGCACCCTGCAACGCCGCGCCGACCACGGCGACGACTGCACCCTCACCATCGCCTCCCCCTCCTTTGACTTCAGCCGCTGCGCCCTCGGCGACAGCATCGCCGTCAGTGGCGTCTGCCTCACCGCCGTCGCCCTCGGCGTCGACCACTTCAGCGCCGACGTCTCGCACGAAACCCTGCGCCTGACCACCCTCGGCGCGCTGCAACCCGGCGACGCGGTCAACCTCGAATACGCGCTGACCCTTGCCACCCCGCTCGGCGGCCACCTCGTCAGCGGCCACGTCGATGGCGTCGGCGAACTGCTCGCCCGCGAAGCCGACGCGCGCAGCGAACGCCTTACCTTCGCCGCCCCCGCGCCGCTCGCCCGCTACATCGCCGCCAAAGGCTCGATTACCGTGAACGGCGTCAGCCTCACCGTGAACGCAGTCAATGCCAACCACTTCAGCGTCAACATCGTGCCGCACACCATGAGCCGCACCACCCTCGGCGCGCTGCAACCCGGCGACGCGGTAAACCTCGAAGTGGACCTCATCGCCCGCTACCTCGAACGCCTGCTCAACGCATCACAACAAAGCGGTGGCCTCACCCTCGAAACCCTGCAAAAACACGGATACTGAACCCATGCCCCTGAACAGCACCCCGGAAATCATCGCCGACATCCGCGCCGGCAAAATGGTCATCCTCATGGACGACGAAGACCGCGAAAACGAAGGCGACCTCGTCATCGCCGCCGAACACATCACCCCCGAAGCCATCAACTTCATGACCAAATACGGGCGCGGCCTCGTCTGCCTCACTATCACCCAGGCGCGCAACGACCAGCTCAAACTCTGGCCACAATCACGGCGCAACAACTCGCCCTATCACACCGCCTTCACCGTCTCCATAGAAGCCGCCGAAGGCGTCACCACCGGCATCAGCGCCGCCGACCGCGCCCGCACCATCCTCGCCGCCACCGCCAAAGATGCGCGCCCAGAAGACCTCGTCCAGCCCGGCCACATCTTCCCCATCGTCGCCCGTGAAGGCGGCGTCCTCACCCGCGCCGGACACACCGAAGCCAGCACCGACCTCGCCCGCCTCGCCGGGCTTGAGCCCGCCGCCGTCATCGTCGAAATCCTCAAAGAAGACGGCTCGATGGCGCGCCGCCCCGAACTCGAACAATTCGCCGCCGCACACGACATCAAAATCGGCACCATCGCCGACCTCATCGCCTACCGCCTCGCCCGCGAACAAACCATCGCCCGCATCGCCCAATGCGAACTGCCGACTGCCTACGGCAACTACACCCTCACCGCCTACCAAAGCATCTATGACAAAGACCGCCTGCACTACGCGCTCACAAAAGGCCACATCCAGGCGGCGCGCCCGACCTTCGTCCGCGTCCACGTCCAAAACACCCTCGGCGACCTCTTCCATGCGAACCTGAACGAACGCACCCATACCCTGCAAGAAGCGTTGCAACGCCTCGCACAAGAGCCGGACGGCATCATCGTCGTCCTCGATGACGCGCAAAGCCACAACGACATCATCAGCCGCATGGTTGCCTTCTCGCACAACAACCCGCCGCCGAAACGCCCGCAAGAACAAGACCTGCGCACCTACGGCATCGGCGCGCAAATCCTCATCGACCAGGGCGTCGGCAAAATGCGCCTGCTCTCCGCGCCGTACAAATTCACCGGCATCTCCGGCTACCAGCTGGAAGTGAGCGAATACCTGGCGGAATAAAAGAACCTTCCCTGCCTGTTTCCCTCCCCCGTGGGGGAGAAGTTAGGGGCTGTTGACAATTCGACGAACGAGCCCCTCTCCCTCTGGGAGAGGGGTTGGGGTGAGGGCAGCAATCAATTGAAAAACAGGAATTTTGGTTCATCAATGATTGCTCACCCCCTCCCCAGCCCTCCCCCGCCGGGCTTCGCCCTGCAGGGGAGGGGGTGTAGAAACCGCGCTAGTCGTTGAATAGTTCCCCTTCCCCCGTGGGGGACTGGAACAGCTCGTCTGAAGGACGAGAAAGTTAGGGAGGGAACAGCAAACCACCCTGCGCAGCGACACCATCACCAACAAACCATTTACCAAAACACAAGGACCCCACATGACACACCAAGTAAACCGCCTCGAAGGCGACTATATCCTCGAAAACGCGCGCTACGCCATCATCTGCTCGCGCTTTAACGACTTCATCGTCAACAAACTCGAAGCAGGCGCCATCGACACCTTAAAACGCCACGGCACCGACCTCTCCAACATCGACGTCGCCTACGTCCCCGGCGCACTCGAACTCGGCATCGCCGCACAACGCCTCGCCGCCACCGGCCGCTACGACGCCATCATCGCCCTCGGCGCCGTCATCAAAGGCGCGACCGCCCACTTTGACATCGTCATCGGCGAAAGCGCCAAAGCCTTGAGCCACGTTGCGCTCAGCCACGACATCCCGGTCATCAACGGCGTGCTCACCACCAACAGCATCGAACAGGCCGTAGAACGCGCCGGTACCAAAGCGGGCAACAAAGGCGCGGAAGCCGCACAAGTCGCCATCGAAATGGTCAGCCTGCTGCGCCAAATCGGCTAAACAAAATTCCCCTCCCCTGCGCAGCGGGGGAGGGTCAGAGAGGGGGTGTAAAAAATCGCGTAGCGACCACATACAAAACGCATTAACGACACGCCAAAGCTGATCTCCGACAAGCCCCCCTCCCCTGTGGGAAAAGGTCGGGGTGGGGCAGCAAACAACCGCGCCAGCGACCGCAGCCATTCCCCCCTCCCCCTGTGGGGGAGGGGACGGGGGTGGGGTTTGTCTGCACACCCCGCTATCGCATAAACAACACAAAACCCAGCCCCCGCTTGCGGGGGCGACTTCATAAAAGCCACTACCGTCCTTCCTGCGAAGCGGGAGCGAGCAGGCGGGGACGGAAAATCGCGTAGCGCCCACGCCCCAAACGAACAACAAACGGTCTCTAAAAACGAACACACACACAACGGAACACCCATGAAAAACCTCAAACGCCAGGCCATCGAACAACGCAGCCGCGCCCGCCGCCAGCTCCTGCAAACCCTCTACCAATGGCAAATCAGCGGCAACGACCCCTGGAACGTGCGCCGCAACCGCCTCGTGGACCCCAAAGCGGGCGACATTGACGACGACTACTTCAACGCCGCCTTCGACACCATCACCGAAAAACGCGACCTCTACGACACCCGCGTCTCCGAACACACCCACCGCCGCCCCAGCACCCTCGACCCGGTAGAGCGCGGCATCCTCTGGATTGGCGTGTACGAACTGATCGAACGCTTCGACATCCACCCCACCGTCACCATCAACGAAGCGGTAGAGCTTGCCAAACAATTCGGCGCGGCAGACAGCTACAAATACATCAACGCCACCCTCGACAAACTCGGCAAAGCCCTCCGCCCCAACGGATGAAAATCTACCTCGCTCACGGCCGTGGCGGCTCGCAGCACAGCAAAGAAATCTTCCACCTCGCGCGCACCGCCAAGCGCGCCGGCCACGAAACCCACTGCATCAACGACATCGACACCGACGACCCGGAACTGCGTAGCGTACGCCTGACCGTTACTGGTCGTCACCCTACAACAGCGGCTCTATGCCCGCATCACGCGCGACGTGAAAACGCTTAATAACCACACCTACGACATCAACCACAACGACTACGACGCCAAAAGCGGCACCCTGTGCGGCGAACAACGGGCGCCTGGGCAATACCTACCTACATCAACAACATTATCAGGTAAAATAAACACGGATGGACTGCAATCAATCTAACTGTCGTCTATTGATTTATATTTTTATGGAAATAAACCATGCGATCACAAAATATACAATACATTTCACGCATTGATCATTTGCGTTTCTTTGCCTTTTTTATGGTGTTCTATATGCATCATATCTTTTGGTTTCCAACGGAACGGATCAAGGATTTGAATTTTAATGGACATATATTTGATTTCAAGGAGATATTGAAGTTATGGGTGGCTAACGGTACGACGGGTGTAAGCCTGTTTCTGGTTTTGAGCGGATTTCTCTTTTGCCTTATTGCGGGGGGGGGAGAAAATCCGGTATTTTCCCTTCATTTATAACAGAATGCTGCGAATTTTCCCGCTTCTTGTATTTTTTATTTTTATCATTATTACAGTTAACAGGGTTGAGTCTGGTCCGGAAGCCATCTTTAGACTTCTCACCTTGCAGCTAAATACCGGGAACCCGACAACAGGATGGGGACATACGGACAATTTCCCTACCGGTCCGATTTGGACTATTGCCGTAGAATTTCAGTTCTACCTCATTTTCCCTGTCATTATATCTTTTGCAAAACAGCACGGGATTCGCTGGTTGCTTCTCGTTATTTTGCTGATGATTGTTACCAGAATCTTGATTACGGGCAATAATAACAATGTAAATTTTTGGTTCTATCTTAATATTTACTATACTATTATCGGAAGGTTGGATCAGTTTATTATTGGGATAATAGCCGGAATCATTTATCTGACAAAGAAGGACTTTTTGAGCAAAATACATGAACAAATTGCCATCGTGGCAATGTGCTTTATCCTGTTTACAATTGTTTTTACCATCCCCGTTGCCACCTGGTTCGGAACGTGTTTTAGATTTACCGCAGAAGGTACACTATGGAGCCTGATTATAATCGTTTATCTAAAATTCCCTTTCCCTGATATCCAAAAGCTGGACAGCTTTCTATCCTGGCTTGGTAGCATGAGTTTCTCCATGTATCTTTTTCATGTATCTGTCGCAACATTTTTTGTAAAAACTTTTAGCATGGCATATCCGGAGACTTTTAACAGCCTGCTGGCACAAAATACCATCATTTTGCCTGGAGTCATTCTCTTCTCGATACTTACTTTCTATGCTATAGAAAAACCATTTTTTGAGAGAAGGGTAAAATATATTGTGAATGAAAAAGAACCACCCGCGTCAATGCGCGAATGACACCAGAGTGCCTGTTTGCCATTCAGCTTCCTCCCCTGCGAAGCGGAAAAGACCGGGGAGGGAGTATAAAAACTGCGCAACGGACTTATTCAAAAGGAATGACAAACAGCCCCAGGCAGCTTTCCAAAAATGTTGCTGAAACATCTTGAGAACTTCCCATGAAAATTTACCTCGCCCACGGCCGTGGCGGCTCGCAGCACAGCAAAGAAATCTTCCACCTCGCGCGCACCGCCAAACGCGCCGGGCACACCACCCACTGCATCAACGACACCGATACCGAAGATCCGGAATTGCGCAGCGCCCGCCTGACTGCGCTCGTTGCCGCCGAAGCAGAACCCGTCGTGCTGATGGGCTTCAGCATGGGTGGCTACACCACGCTGCTTGCCGCCGCCGCCCACCCGGAGAAAGTGCGCGGCCTCTTTCTCGTCGCGCCGGGGCTGTATCTGCCGCGCTATCAGGTGAAAACCTATCCGGTCGTCAGCCCGACGGAAATCGTCCACGGCTGGGACGACGACATCGTGCTGTATGAGCATTCCGTGCGCTACGCGCGCGAAGCGGGCGCGACGCTGCACCTCGTCCCCGCTGGGCACCTCTTTTACCAGCCGGACGAGCTGACGCTGCTCTGCCGCCATTTCGCCGACTTCCTCGCCCGCCTTGACGCATGAACTACTGCGCCTACTGTGCCGACCTGCCGCCGGACAACCCGCACCGCCGCTACCACGACCACGAATACGGCTTCCCCCTTGCCGACGACAATCGCCTCTTTGAGCGCCTCGTGCTGGAAATCAACCAGGCGGGGCTAAGCTGGGAGACCATCCTGCGCAAGGCGGACAACCTGCACCGCGCCTACAACAGCTTTGACATCGCCACCATCGCCGCCTATGGCGAGGCCGACACCGCCCGCCTCCTCGCCGACCCCGGCATCATCCGCAATCGCCTGAAAATCAATGCGTCCATCAAAAATGCCCGCATTATCCGGCAGTTGCAGGCGGAACACGGCAGTTTCCGCGCCTGGCTGGACGCGCAAACCGCGCCGGACAAGGCCGCCTGGGTCAAGCTGTTCAAAAAGACGTTTACCTTCACCGGCGGCGAAATCACCGGCGAGTTTCTGATGAGCAGCGGCTACCTGCCCGGCGCCCACCAGCCCGATTGCCCCGTTTACCCGCGCATCCTCGCCGCCCGCCCGCGTTGGCTGGTGCGGGCAAGCGACCCAGCACTGGACACGGCGCACTTGGCGTAAAAAATACCGGCGCAATGCCGGTATTTTTTTATGACTGCACACCATTCTGCTTAATGCGCTTTCGCCGCCGTCTTAATCGCGAGAATTTGCCGCACAAAGGCAGCGAGTTTGTCGGCGAAATCCGCCGCATCCAGCGCGGCAATCAGCGCAAAATCATCTGTTTTGCCGCCGTCATCGGCACTCGCGACTTTGCCATAGTAATAGCGGAAAAACAGCGCTTTGCCGCCACGGATTTTGCCACGATGTAAGACGAAAATACGCCCGTCTTCATCGCGGGCGAAAGCGCCAGACAAGGCGCGGTTAATGCCGTCCGCCGGGAAATTGATTTCTGCGGCGAGTGCGACTTTTTTACCCACAACGGGCGCGCCGATGCCAAAACCGTTCCAGCATTTTTTCTCCTGTATTTGCTGCGCGTACCATAAATCCAATTCCGGTGAATAATGCACTTCTGTTTCAAAGCCACCGCCTATTCCGGCAACGGTGCAGCGAATGGTTTGCGGCAATGCGGCGATGATTTTTTCTTTGAACGAGGATTGTGCGGCGGCGAGTGTTTCTGCATCGTCAATAATTTGCAACATGGCGGCACGCTCCTTAATCCAGCAATTCCAACACCCGTTCCGCCGGGCGGCCAATACGCACCGCGTTATCGCTACTGGCGACTGGGCGGTTGAATAATTGCGGATGGGCGGCGAGTGCATCAAGCAGCGCCGCATCGCTCATTGCCGGATTGTCCAGTTGCAATTCGTGGTAGAGCGCTTCTTTTTGCCGCAAGAAATCGCGTACCGGCAAGCCGCTGCGGGTGATGAGTGCCGCCCATGCGTCGCGCGTCGGCGGGGTTTTCAGGTAGTCAATGATGTGTGGCTCGATGCCGCGTTCGCGCAAGAGGGCGAGGGCGTTGCGCGAGGTGGAGCAGCGCGGGTTGTGGTAGAGGGTGATGTTCATGGCAATCTCCGTTAAAGGCATCAGTATAGCAGCGGCGCGCGTTTGCGCGTATATTGCCGCTTTCTTCCGCATGGAGTTTTTATGAACAGCAATCCCGCTTTGGCGACCGCCCTCGCCCACCGTCCCATTCGCAAATTCACGTCGCAGCCAATCGCGCCGGAAATGCTGGCGTCATTGATTGATGCCGGGCGGATGGCTTCCACTTCAAATCATCTGCAATGCGTTTCTATTATCCGCATTACCGACCCAGAGATTCGCGCCGGGATTCGCCGCGCGGCGAGTGATATGGCCTATGTCACCGATTGCGCCGAGTTTCTGTTGTTCTGTATGGATTTCCATAAGGCAAAGATTTTATTACCCGCCGCGCAATTGGACTGGACGGAAGTTGCAATGATTGGCGCGATGGATACCGGCATTATGGCGCAGAATATTTTGCTGGCGGCAGAATCATTGGGCTTGGGCGGTGTTTTTATTGGCGCGTTACGCAATGATATTGAAGCAGTCAGTCATTTGGTTGGCTTGCCGGATTATTGCGCGCCGCTGCTCGGTTTGTGTTTGGGTTATCCCGCGCAAAATCCACCGCCCAAACCGCGCTTGCCGCATTCGCTGATGTTTTTTGAAAACCGCTATGCCGAGCCGGATGCGCAGGCACTCGCACAATATGACGCCGAATTGCGCGCTTATTATCAAAACCGCATGGGCGAGGAACGCGACTGGCTTTACAGCATTCGCAAAACGTTAAATGGGCCGGTGCGGTCGCACATGTTGCCGTTTTTGCAAAGCAAGGGGTTCCTCAAGCAATGAAAGCCGCGATTTTATCGGCGCTCGCGTTAGCGCTCGCCGCCTGCCATGCGCCCAAGCCGTTTTTGGATACGCCGCTCGCCATTGCGCAGCCAAAGCCCATCGGCGACAGCGGCTGCGCCAGCCGCGCCTGTCCGGCGACGCTGGATCCGGTCTGCGTCGTCTTTGACAACGGTGGCCGCCGGATGCAGCAGACATTTGCCAATGACTGCGCGGTCTGCATCGCACCGGAGTTCATTGTCAGCCGCCGTCGGGGGGCGTGTGAGCGGTAACGGAAGCGGTTACGCCACAATCATCCCGGCGGCGACGGTCTGGTTGCTGGCGTCGTCTATCAATATGAACGCGCCGGTGGCCGGGTTTTCCGCGTAGGCGGTGGCGGCGACGGGTTGTTGCAGCACCAGGCTCACTTCGCCGAGGTCGTTCATCGCAAGGGTGTCGCGGTCGGCGTAGTTGCTCAGGGTATGCACGTCCCAGACGTGTTCGACACGGCGGATTTTCGCGGCGACGGTGCGGGTGGTGTGTTTGAGCAGGTATTTGCGCGCCGGGTTGAGCGGGCGCTGGTCAAACCAGCACAGGGTCGCGCGCAGTTCGCGTTGGCCGTTGTGCGGGTTGGTGGCGGCGAGCAGGGTGTCGCCGCGCGAGATGTCGATGTCGTCGGCGAGGCGCAGGGTGATGTTTTCGCCGACGCTGGCGGTCTCAACGGTGCCATTGACACCGATGATTTCGCGCACGCTGCTTTCTTGTCCGGCCGGTTCAACGCGGACGCGGTCGCCGACGCGGACGCTGCCCGCCTCTATCCGCCCCTGGTAGCCACGGAAGTCGTCCTGTTTGTCGCCGTCGGCACGCAGCACGTTTTGCACCGGGAAATGGAAGGCGGCAGGCGCGTCGCTGATGCCTTCGCCGGCGGGCAGCGCTTCGAGGGTGGCGAGCAGGGTGTCGCCCGTGTACCACGGGGTGTGTTCGCTTTTGTGGACGATGTTGTCGCCGTGCAGGGCAGAGATGGGAATGTAGTGGACGTCATTGAGTCCAAGCTGCGCGGCGAGCGTGTCGTAGGCGGCGGTGATGGCGCGGTATTTGCCTTCGTCGTAGTCAAGCAGGTCGATTTTGTTGATGGCAACGATGATGTGCGGGCAACGCAGGTGGCGGAGAATGGCGCTGTGCCGTTTGGTTTGCGGCAAGAGTTGCAGCGGGGTTTGGCGGTAGTCGAGTTGCGAGGCGTCGAGCAGGAGGACGGCGGCGTGCGCGGTGGAGGCGCCGGTGACCATGTTGCGCGTGTATTGTTCGTGGCCGGGGGTGTCGGCGATGATGTATTTGCGCCGTGCGGTGCTGAAGTAGCGGTAAGCGACGTCAATGGTTATGCCTTGTTCGCGTTCGGCTTCAAGGCCGTCGGTCAGGGCGGAGAAGTCGGGGTTGCCGTCGGCTTCGGCGGCTTCGATTTGGCGGAGCTGGTCGCCAAGCAGTGCCTTGCTGTCGTAGAGGAGGCGGCCAATGAGGGTGGATTTGCCGTCATCGACGCTGCCGGCGGTGATGAAGCGCAGGGGCGCGTGCTGGTTGAGGTTGGGCATGGGGGTTCCTTTTTGTCGGGTTTCGGGTTTGAGGGTGACGTTTTACATACAGGGTAGCGGGGAAGGTGTATGTAAACGGATGTCGGGTGGGTCTTGACCCACCACGACAAAGCATCAGGTTTTTTACGGTGGGTCATATGGGAATGAACAACACCGATGGCAGAGGCGGGAACGCTACCCCCTCCCCAGCCCTCCCCCGCTGCGGACGCTACGCGTCCTGCGAGGGAGGGGGCAGAGCGGCGGGATTTTGCACGCTTGTTCCCGCAATTGCGTCAGCGTGGTGGGGCAAACCCCACCCTGCGTTTACATACACGATAGCGGGGAAGGTGTATGTAAACAGAGCAGGGTTGGCGCGGCAGGAGGGTTGTTTATATAAACACCGGACGTGCCGCCAGTAACCCCACCCCGGGTTCCCATGAAAAAGGCGGACGCCTTTTTCATGGGGAGCCCCGACCCTCCCCCACAGGGGGAGGGGGCAGAACGGCGGGATTTTGCACGTTTGTTCCCGTAATCGTGTCGCTCGTGGTGGGGCAAACCCCACCCTACGTTTACATACACGATAGCGGGGAAGGTGTATGTAAACAGAGCAGGGTTGGCGCGGCAGGAGGGTTGTTTATATAAACACCGGACGTGCCGCCAGTAACCCCACCCCGGGTTCCCATGAAAAAGGCGGACGCCTTTTTCATGGGGAGCCCCGACCCTCCCCCACAGGGGGAGGGGGCAGAACGGCGGGATTTTGCACGTTTGTTCCCGTAATCGTGTCGCTCGTGGTGGGGCAAACCCCACCCTACGTTTACATACACGATAGCGGGGAAGGTGTATGTAAACAGAGCAGGGTTGGCGCGGCAGGAGGGTTGTTTATATAAACACCGGACGTGCCGCCAGTAACCCCACCCCGGGTTCCCATGAAAAAGGCGGACGCCTTTTTCATGGGGAGCCCCGACCCTCCCCCACAGGGGGAGGGGGCAGAACGGCGGGATTTTGTACGTTTGTTCCCGTAATCGTGTCGCTCGTGGTGGGGCAAGCCCCGCCCTGCGTTTACATACACGATAGCGGGGAAGGTGTATGTAAACGGGGAATCATCAACATCGATGGCAGAGGCGGGAACGCTACCCCCTCCCCAGCCCTCCCCCGCTGCGGGCTTCGCCCTGCAGGGGAGGGAGAATTTCAGAAATATCCCTGCTTTTTCCGCTGTTCCATTGCGGCGGCGCTGGCGCGGTCGTCGAGGCGGGTGGCGCTGCGTTCGGAGATGGTCGCGCGTGCGGTTTCGGCGATGATGTCTTCCGGGACAACGGCGCTGCTTGCCACCGGGCAGGTGCAGGAAATATCGCCGACGGTGCGGAAGCGTACCGATACGGTTTTGCTTTCTTCGCCGTCGTGTTTGGGCGTCAGCGGGGTGACGGGAACGAGCAGGCCGCGCCGCTCCACCACTTCGCGCGGGTGGGCGTAGTAAATCGGCGGCAGGGCGAGTTTTTCGCGGGCGATGTATTGCCAGATGTCCAGCTCTGTCCAGTTGGAGATGGGGAAGACGCGCAGGTTTTCGCCGGCGTGCAGGCGCGCGTTGTAGAGCGACCACAGTTCCGGCCGCTGGTCTTTCGGGTTCCATTGGCCGAATTCGTCGCGGAAGGAGAAGATGCGCTCTTTGGCGCGCGCTTTTTCTTCGTCGCGTCGCGCGCCGCCGAGCAGGGCGTCGAAGCCGTGGGTTTCGATGGCTTCCAAGAGCGTTACCGCCTGCGCGGCGTTGCGTGAATCGTTTTCGCGGCGCAGGACTACGGTGCCGCGCGCGATGGAGTCTTCGACGTTGCCGACGATTAGCCGCGCCCGGTAGCGCGCCACGGTTTCGTCGCGGAAGGCGATGACTTCCGGGTAGTTGTGGCCGGTGTCGATGTGCAGCAGCGGGAAGGGCAGGGGGATGTCGCGCCCCGCCACTTGAAATGCCTTGCGCGCGAGCGCCAGCAGCACGACGGAATCTTTGCCGCCGGAAAAGAGCAGCGCCGGGTTGCGGCATTCCGCCGCCACTTCGCGGATGATGTACACCGACTCGGCTTCGAGCCAGTCCAGATGTTCATTGTGTAACTTCTTCATATCTCACCTCATTTGTGTAGTCCGCATTCGCGGCTGTCTTTGTTTTCCCACCACCAGCGGCCGGCGCGGATGTCCTCGCCCGCCTTGACCGGAATCGTGCAGGGCTCGCAGCCAATGCTCGGATAGCCCTGGTGATAGAGTTCGTTGAACGGAATGGCGTTTTGCCGGATGAATGCCCAAACGTCATCTTCCGACCAGTCATAAATCGGGTTGAATTTGGCGATGCCGCGCGCTTCGTCCGCCTCCTGCAAGGCGAGTTCGCTGCGGGTGACGGATTGCGCGCGCCGCTGCCCGGTGAGCCAGGCGTCGGCGTCGGCCAGCGCACGGTTGAGCGGCGCCACCTTGCGGATAAAGCAGCAGCGCTTGCGCAATTCCACGCTTTGATAAAAGGCGTTCAGCCCGTGCGTCGCCACATATTCGGCGACTTCCGCCGCGTCCGGCTGATAGAGGCGGAAATCCAGCGCCGGATAACGCGCGCGCACCACCTCGGCATAGGCGAGCGTCTCCGGGTTGAGCCGCCCCGTTTCCAGCATGAATACTTCCACCGGCGCGGCGAGCTGCGCCAGCACCTCGGTAATCACCATGTCTTCCACGGCGAGACTGCTGGCGAACTTGACCCGCCGGAAACGCGCGCAAATATCCTGCAACCGCGCATGCAACTGCGCCGATTTCTCCGGCAGATGCGCGAACACCTCCGCCGCCGGCTGCGGGATTTGCCACAGCGCCGGGCGCTGCAATGCCATTGCCGTCATCGTTTGCCCCTGAGGATTGTCATCGTTGTTCTCCCTGAAAATCTGCGCGCTATCGTAAGCGCGGCGGGGGGCGCAAGGGAAAGTGCAAAATTTTTGGGGGTTATAAGGAAATGGCATAAGGCACAAAAAAGCCGGGCAAAGCCCGGCCTTTAGGAAGAAGGGAAGGGACGCGTCGCCCCGCAGGTGAACCGCCCTGCCCTTCCAACGGATTGCAGTGTTATTTCAGTCCAGTTTGCTCAAGTCGCGCACCGCGCCACGATCGGCACTGGTGGCGAGCAGGCCGTAGGCTTTCAGCGCGGCGGAGACTTTGCGCGCGCGCGGTGCGGCGGGTTTCCAGCCTTTGGCGTCCTGTTCGGCGCGGCGGCGGGCCATTTCTTCGTCGCTGATGTCGAGGCGGATGCTGCGCGCCGGGATATCGATGTGGATGGTGTCGCCGTCGCGGACAAGGCCAATCGCGCCGCCTGCCGCTGCTTCCGGCGAGACGTGGCCGATGGAGAGGCCGGAGGTGCCACCGGAAAAGCGGCCATCGGTGAGCAGCGCGCAGGCTTTGCCCAGTCCCATCGATTTCAGGTAGCTGGTCGGGTAGAGCATTTCTTGCATTCCGGGGCCGCCCCTGGGCCCTTCGTAGCGGATGATGACAATGTCGCCCGCTTTCACTTTGCGCTTGAGGATGCCTTCCACGGCGGCGTCCTGACTTTCGTAAACGATGGCTTTGCCAGTGAATTTGAGGATGCTTTCGTCCACCCCGGCGGTTTTGACGACGCAGCCGTTTTCGGCGATGTTGCCGTAGAGGACGGCGAGGCCGCCTTCTTGTGAGTAGGCGTGGTCAATGGCGCGGATGCAGCCGTGGGCGCGGTCGTCATCGACGCTGTCGAAGCGGCAATTTTGCGAGAAGGCGGTCTGGCTGCGCAGTCCTGCCGGGCCCGCTTTATAAAATTCGAGGATTTCCGGCGCGGGCTGGTTTTTCAGGTCGTAGCGGTCAATCGCTTCTTGCAGGGTGCGGCTGTGCACGGTTGGCAGGTCAGTACGGATAAGCCGCGCGCGCGCCAGTTCGGCGAGGATGTTCATGATGCCGCCCGCGCGGTGCACGTCTTCGATGTGGTATTGCGGCGCGTTCGGCGCGACTTTGCACAGTTGCGGGATGCGGCGCGAGAGGGCGTCAATGTCTTTCATGGTGTAGTCCACGCCCGCTTCTTGCGCGGTGGCGAGCAGGTGGAGGATAGTGTTGGTGGAGCCGCCCATGGCGATGTCCAGTGTCATTGCGTTCTGGAAGGTGTCAAAGGTGGCGATGGCGCGCGGCAGGACGCTGGCGTCGCCTTGTTCGTAGTGGCGGCGGGTGATTTCAACGATGGTGCGCGCGGCATTGAGGAAGAGTTGTTTGCGGTCGGCGTGAGTGGCGAGGGTGGTGCCGTTGCCGGGCAACGACAAGCCAAGCGCTTCGGTGAGGCAGTTCATCGAGTTGGCGGTGTACATCCCGGAGCAGGAGCCGCAGGTCGGACAGGCGTTTTTTTCGTAGTCATCAACGGTGGCGTCGTCCACGTCGGGGTCAACCGCGTAAACGATGGCATCCACCAGGTCGAGTTTGTGCTTGGCGAGTGCGGTTTTGCCCGCTTCCATCGGCCCGCCGGAGACGAAAACAGCAGGGATGTTGAGCCGCATCGCCGCCATCAGCATGCCGGGGGTGATTTTGTCGCAGTTGGAGATGCAGATCATCGCGTCGGCGCAGTGGGCATTGACCATGTATTCGACGCTGTCGGCGATGATGTCGCGGCTCGGCAGCGAGTAGAGCATACCGTCGTGCCCCATCGCAATGCCGTCATCGACGGCGATGGTATTGAATTCTTTGGCAATCGCGCCCGCTGCTTCGATTTCACGCGCGACCAGTTGTCCCATGTCTTTCAGGTGGACGTGGCCGGGGACGAACTGGGTGAAGCTGTTGACCACGGCGATGATGGGTTTGCCAAAATCGCTGTCCTTGACGCCGGTGGCGCGCCACAGGGCGCGTGCACCAGCCATGTTGCGCCCGGCGGTTGAGGTGCGGGAGCGGTAAGGGATTTTCTGCGTCATGATGAAGTTCCTTTTTTTATGATAAAGACAAAAAAGCCGACCGCGCGGGCCGACTTGGTGCATTTGGAGGAATCAGAACGTGCCGGTGACGTTGCTTGCTGAAGGGTTATTGGTGATTTCAAACATGGTGACGATGCCTTTCACCCCGGAAACACGGCTGGCAATACTCGCTGCGGCGCTCGCTTCTTCCTGACTGACGATGCCGAGCAGGTAGGTGTAGCCGTGTTCGGTGACGACTTTGACCCGTGTCGGATCAAAACCGGGCAGTTTGATGTCCAGCAGCGCGCTTTTTACTTTGGCCGTTTGCTTGGAGTCATAAGTGCGTTCCATGAAGGTGCTGCGGCGGCCAATCACGAGCTGGTTTTCTACCCGCTTGACGCCCTGTACGGATTTCGCAGCGGCAGTGATTTGCTGACGGATATTTTCGTCATAGGCTTCGCCGGTAAGCAGAACCATGCCGTTGTAACAGGTCACGCTGACGTTGCTGTTGTCCGTGAGGATTTTGTTGTCGGCAATGGTCGCTTTGACTTTTACTTCCAGCGTGTTGTCATCCAGTACTGTGCCAGCCGAACGGCGATCGTGGACAACACCGGCGGTCGTTGCTGCCCCACCAATCAGTAATGGTCCGCAGCCCTGCAATAATGATGCGACAATCAATAGTGAAAGAATTTTTTTCATAATCAGGCAAGCACCCGTCAATTAACACGAAGGTGGCATTATAAACAAATTCTGTTGCAGCCAAGTGAACGCACCGCATAAAAAAGCGAGCCTTGCGGCTCGCTTTCAAGCGGTAGATACCGATTAGAAGTCGTGGCGAACACCAACAACGACTTTGTAGCTTTCTTCTTGGCCTTTTTGACGCGGATCGTAGTAAGCGCCTTCAACCCAAGTGTAGGTACGTTCGCTCAGGTTGTATTGGTAACCGAGAGCATATTCGAACCAGTCGTTCTTGCCCTTGTTGTCGTCGTAGCCGAAGCCAGCGCGGAAGGTGTTGTTACCGAGGTAGTATTCACCAGCAAGGTTGTAGTAGCTGTCAGCCTTGTCTTTTTTCTCGTAACCTACACCCACTTTGAATGTGTCGTTTTTGTAGCCGACTGAACCGCCATAGTACTTGTCGGTTTTCTTGCCAGCGTCACGAGACTGGTAAGCACCACCGGCGAAGATACCGTTGGCATCATAGAAAGCGGCAGCTTCCCATGCGTCAATGCCCTTGGAATCAGAACCAGAGATGACTGTATTATCGCCATCCAGTACCATTGAAGCACCGAGCTTGAAGCCAGACATATCCGGTGAGACGTAGCTGATGACTTTGCTCAGACGGTTCGGGCCGTGGTGGAACGGACCGTTGCTGTGATAAACGTCTTGGAAGTTGTCGTTGAAGCTGGTAGCCAGTTTGAACAGGGTATCTTGACGACCCAAGGTCAGGGTACCGAAGTCGCCACGCAGACCAAGGTAAGCGTAACGAGTGCCTTCTTTGCCGCTCAGACCATTGTCATAAGCGTTGAATTCAAAGCGGTAGAATGCTTGCAGTCCGCTGTTCAGGTCTTCGGTACCACGGATGCCGAAACGGGCAACGCTACGATCCAAATCCCAGTTATTTTTTTTGTCGCCATCAATTTTTTTGGCAACGACAACGGAGTGTGCCATTGACCCATAGAGGGTAGTCGTGTTTTCTGCTTGTGCAACGCCAACCACACCGGCCAGAACGCTCAAAGCAATCAGTGATTTTTTCATGATAGTCTCCTAGCAATTAGCTAAATTCAATTTCGCGGATCGCCTAATCCGGGGGCAATAATACTGGCTTTTTGGTGGGCGTGCAACCGTTTTTGTTGCAAGAAACCAACAACGTTTTTTTTGTAGTTATTTTACAACTCACTATCTTGTTCTTTTCGTGCGGGTATCGTTGCAGTATGCGGTTTTTGTGCGTGTTTTTTTGCGGATACGGGATTTTTCCGGTGCGCTATCGCGCTGTTTCGCACCAGACGAAGGCGACGGCATAATCGCGTTCGTCGCTCAGGCTCAAGTGGATTTTTGTGATGCCGCGTGCGTGCTGCATGGTTTTTACCACATTCGTTGGGGCGAAGCCGGGGGCACCGAGTGCAGTTTTGTCGAGACAGATGGCGGGCATCACCAGCGGCGCGCGCAGTCCGGTGCCGAAGGCTTTGCCCAGTGCTTCTTTTGCCGCCCAGCGCAGCGCGAGGTAGCGTACCGGGTCTTTTTGTGCGGGCAGTTGCGCCCGTTCGTCCGGGTGCAGGATTTTTTCAGCGAGACGCTTTCCGTGTTTGTGGTAGAGCGCGGCGATGCGGCGTTTGTCGATGATGTCGGTGCCAATCATTTTTGTGGTTTGAATTTGAATATGAAAAAGGCGGGGAAGTTCCCGCCTTTAGTCAAGATGCAATGGGTTCTGAGCTGTTTGCCGAGGTTTGGCTTTGTCGCTCGCGGTGTTTTCACACCCCCTCCCCGTCCCTCCCCCGCTTCGCAGGGAAGGGGGAGCAAGGCGTTTTTATTTAGGCTTTATCCAACCCGAACGCTTCGTGCAGGGCGCGCACGGCGAGTTCGAGGTATTTTTCGTCAATACCGACGGAGATTTTGATTTCCGAGGTGCTGATGATGTGGATGTTGATGCCTTCTTTGGCGAGTGCCTGGAACATGGTGCTGGCGACTGCCGCGTGTGAGCGCATACCGACGCCGACGATGGACACTTTGGCGATGTTTGAACCGTGGATAACCACGCCGCTTTCCGGCGGGAAGTTTTTGCGCAGGATTTCAACGGTGGTGTCGTAGTCGCCGCGCGGCACGGTGAAGGTGAAGTCGTTTTTGCCGTCAACGCCAATGTTCTGGATGATCATATCGACGTTGATGTTGGCGTCGCCGACGGGGGCGAGGATTTGGTAAGCGATGCCCGGCTCGTCCGGGACGTCAACGACGTTAACTTGGGCTTCGTCGCGGCTGAACGCGATGCCGGTGATGATGGCTGATTCCACGGGGTTCTCCTCTTCGAGACTGATCAGGGTGCCTTCGCCGTCCTCGAAGCTGGAGAGGACGCGAAGCGGGACTTTGTATTTGCCGGCGAATTCGACCGAGCGGATTTGCAGCACTTTTGAGCCGAGGCTGGCCATTTCCAGCATTTCTTCAAAGGTGATGCGGTCAAGTTTGCGCGCTTTGGGTTCGACGCGCGGGTCGGTGGTGTAAACGCCATCGACGTCGGTATAGATTTGGCATTCGTCGGCGTGCAGGGCGGCGGCAAGGGCGACGGCGGTGGTATCGGAACCGCCACGTCCCAGGGTGGTGATGTTGCCGTGTTCGTCCATGCCCTGAAATCCGGCGACGATGACGATTTTGCCCGCATCCAGATCGCGGCGGATGTTGTCGCTGTCGATGCCTTTGATGCGCGCTTTCATGAAGGCGCTGTCGGTGAGGATTTTTACCTGGCCGCCGGTGTAGGACACCGCCGGCACGCCGCGTTTTTCGATGGCGATGGCGAGCAGGGCGATACTGACTTGTTCACCGGTGGACATCAGTACGTCCATTTCGCGCGGGCTGGGACGTTTGTGAATGTCGTGCGCGAGTGCGATGAGGCGGTTGGTTTCGCCGCTCATCGCCGAGACGGTGACGATGACGTCGTTACCCGCTTTTTGTGCGGCGATGCATTTTTCGGCGACGTTTTCGATGCGCTCCACCGAGCCCATCGAGGTGCCGCCGTATTTTTGTACGATCAAGGCCATGTAATGCTCCTCAGTTTTTTTCGGGCAGGACTTGTGCCAGCGCGGCGAGCGCGGCGGGGAGTCCTGCGGGGTTTTTGCCGCCTGCTTGGGCGAAATCGGGGCGGCCGCCGCCTTTGCCGCCGATATGCGCGGCAAGGTCGCGAATGATGTTGCCCGCGTGCAGGCCGTTCGCTGCCTTGCTGACGCTGACGATGAGGCGGGCGGTGTCGTCATCGACGCTACCGATGACGACGACGTCGGCGCCGTGGCGGTCGCGTAGCTGGTCGGCGGTGTCGCGCAGGGTGGCGTTATCGAGGCCGTCGCGTTGCAGGGCGAGGGTTTTCCAGCCGTTGATGGTTTGGATTTCGGCGCTGCCACCATCGCCACCTTGGGCGAGCTGACGTTTCAGCGTCTGCACGTCTTTTTCTAACGTTTTCAGCTGTTGTTGCAGGGCGCTGATGCGTTCTGGCAGGTGCTCGCCGTCGGTTTTCAGCAACGCCGCACTTTCGGCAAGCAACGATTCGCTGTGCGCCAGGTATTCCAGCGCTGCCAGTCCGCAGACGACTTCAATGCGGCGCACACCGGCGGAAACGGCGCCTTGTGAGACGACTTTGGCGAGGCCGATTTCGCCGAGACGGCCAACGTGCGTACCGCCGCAGAGTTCGATAGAGAAGCCGTCATCACCCATGCTGACCACACGCACCACGTCGCCGTATTTTTCGCCAAAGAGCGCCATTGCGCCTTTTTTCTGCGCGTCATCGCGCGACATTTGTTCGATGACGACTGGCGCGTTGCCGAGGATTTGCGCGTTCATCATCGCTTCTACTTGCGCGATTTCGGCGGCGTTGAGCGCTTTGTCGTGCGAGAAGTCGAAGCGGGTGCGGCGCTCGTCAACGAGTGAGCCTTTTTGCTGGACGTGCGTGCCGAGGGTGCTGCGCAGCGCTTTGTGCAGCAGGTGGGTCGCGGAATGGTGGCGCTTGATGGCGGCACGGCGGGCGTGGTCGATTTCTGCTTGTGCGCTTTCGCCAACGCTGATTTCGCCGCTTTCGACACGACCAATGTGCAGGAAGGCATCGCCCTGTTTTTGTGTGTCTTCGACGCAGAAGACGCCGCTTGTGGTGCGGATGGTGCCGCTGTCTCCGACTTGACCGCCGGATTCGCCGTAAAACGGGGTGCGGTCGAGAATAACCACGCCGCGCGCGCCTTCGGTGAGATGTGTAACCGCCGCGCCATCGGCGAAGAGTTGCATGATTTGCGCGCTGCCGCTTTCATGTTCGTAGCCGTCAAAGGCGGTTTTGCCGCTGATGTCCAATTTCTGTGCGGCATCGAATTTGCCCGCTGCCTTGGCGCGTTCGCGCTGCGTTTCCATCGCCGCGTCGTAGCCGTCCATGTCCAGCGTCAGGCCGCGTTCGCGCGCGATGTCGGCGGTAAGATCAACCGGGAAGCCGTAGGTGTCGTAGAGTTTGAAGACGGTTTCGCCGGGGATTTCTGTGCCGCACATTTCGCCCAGCGCTTTTTCCAGCACTTCCAACCCCGCTTCCAGCGTCTGCGCGAAGCGCTCTTCTTCGCGGCGAACCGCATCGGTGATGCGCGCTTCGGCTTCGACGATTTCCGGGTAGGCCTCGCCCATCTCGGCAACCAGCGGCGCGACCAGTTTGTAGAAAAATGGCTTATTTTGTCCTAACTTACGGCAATGGCGTATGGCGCGACGCATGATGCGGCGCAGAACGTAACCGCGCCCCTCATTACTCGGTAAAACGCCATCAACCATCAGAAATACGGTGGCGCGAATATGATCAGCAATAACCCTTCTACTTTGATCATCTCTATGCAATCCGCTCGTAGAAAGATTAAAACCATCACTATTCTCTGCTTCTGCTCTCTCAATTGCAGAAATCAAGTGCTTAAACAAGTCGATTTCGTAGTTGGAATGCACGCCCTGCAACACGGCGGCGATGCGCTCCAGCCCCATGCCGGTGTCGATGGAGGGGCGCGGCAGCGGTTTCATCGTGCCGCTGGCGTCGCGCTCAAATTGCATGAAGACGATGTTCCAGATTTCGATGAAGCGGTCGCCGTCTTCTTCCGGTGAACCGGGTGGCCCGCCCCACACTTCCGGGCCGTGGTCGTAGAAGATTTCCGAGCAGGGACCGCAGGGGCCGGTATCGCCCATCGCCCAGAAGTTGTCGGATTCGTACTTGGCTTTGCCCGGTTTGTCGCCGATGCGGATGATTTTTTCCTCTGGCAGGCCGACTTTGTCGCGCCAGATGGCGTAGGCTTCGTCGTCTTCGTGGTAAACGGTTACGCAGAGTTTTTCCGGCGGCAGACCAAAGACTTGCGTCAGCAGGTTCCAGGCGAAGGGGATGGCGTCGGCCTTGAAGTAGTCGCCAAAGCTGAAGTTGCCGAGCATTTCAAAGAAGGTGTGATGGCGCGCGGTGTAGCCGACATTTTCGAGGTCGTTGTGTTTGCCGCCGGCGCGAACGCAGCGCTGCGAGGTGGTGGCGCGCTTGTAGTCGCGGGTTTCGCTGCCGGTGAAGATGTCCTTGAATTGCACCATGCCCGCGTTGGTAAAGAGCAGGGTCGGGTCGTTGCCCGGCACCAGCGAGGAGGAGTGGACGATTTTGTGGCCGTGTTCGGCGAAGTAGTCGAGGAAGGCGCGCCGGATTTCGGCGGTGGATTGGGGTTTTTGTTTCATTGGGGTTCCTTGTGGCAGCTCAGTCATCCGTGGCGGATGTCATCGCTTGCCGGATTTCTTCGTAGCTGAAGCCGCGCTGCGCCATGAAGCGCTGCCGCTTCGCCCGCTCCTGCGGCGTGGTCGCCGGAGCGCTGTATTTTTTTTGGTAAACGTCGCGGGCGGCGGCGAACCAGTCGGCGCTGTCGAGGGTATCGCGCAGCAGCTCGCCACGGATGCCGCGCGCCTCCAGTTCGTGCCGCATTTTCAGGCGGCCATAACCACGATGGCCGCGCAGATAGCTTGCGGCAAAGCGGGCGTCGCTTTGCCAGCCGCGTTCTGCCAAGGTATCAAGGACGGCGGCGATGTCTTCTGCGGGAAACCCGTCCAGTTTGACGGCGAGTTCGGCGCGGCTGTATTCGCGCCGTGCGAGGGCGGCGAGACAGCGTGCCTCTATCGCGCGCCGGACGTCGTCAGAAGAGTTCATTGCCGTCCGTGGCGGGGGCTTCGCTGGTGTTCGCCTCGTCGTTGTCGTCGCCGTGGCTTACCGGCAGTTCGGCATCGCTGTTACCAATGTAGTGCTCGCGGATTTTCGCCTCGATTTCGGCGGCGAGTTCCGGTTTTTCGGTGAGATAGGCGCGGACTTTTTCTTTGCCCTGACCGATTTTTTCGCTGCCGTAGCTGTACCACGCGCCGGATTTCTGGATGGCATCAATGGCGACACCGAGGTCAATGATCTCGCCGATGCGCGAGATGCCCTGACCGTAAAGCACTTCAAATTCAGCCTGTTTGAACGGCGGCGAGACTTTGTTTTTCACCACTTTGACCCGCGTCTGGTTGCCCAGCACTTCTTCGCCGTCCTTGATGGAGCCAACGCGGCGAATGTCGAGGCGCACCGAGGCGTAGAACTTGAGCGCGTTACCACCGGTGGTGGTTTCCGGCGAGCCGAACATGACGCCGATTTTCATGCGGATTTGGTTGATGAAGATGACCAGCGTGTTGGCGCGCTTGATGTTGGCGGTGAGTTTGCGCAGCGCCTGGCTCATCAGTCGCGCTTGCAGGCCGACGTGCGAATCGCCCATTTCGCCTTCGATTTCCGCTTTCGGGGTCAGCGCGGCGACGGAGTCAATGACAATGACGCTAAAGGCGCCGGAGCGGACGAGAGCGTCGGCGATTTCCAGCGCCTGCTCGCCGGTGTCGGGCTGGGTGATGTAGAGGTCGTCGGTATTGACGCCGAGTTTGCGCGCGTAAATCGGGTCAAGCGCGTGTTCAGCATCAATAAAGGCGGCCGTGCCGCCTGCTTTCTGTGCTTCGGCGATGACGTGCAAGGTGAGCGTCGTCTTGCCGGAGGATTCCGGGCCGTAGATTTCGACGATGCGCCCGCGCGGCAGGCCGCCAATGCCGAGGGCGATGTCAAGGCCGAGCGAGCCGGTGGAAATCGCCTGAATGTCGTGTTCGGTGGTCTGGTCGCCGAGGCGCATCACCGTACCTTTGCCAAACTGTTTGTCCAGTTGCGCCAGCACCGCTTTCAGCGCCTTTTCCTGTTCTTCCGAGAGTTTTTTGCTCATAAATTTCCGCTTTTTGGGTGTTACTGCATGGCTTTGAGAGCCTCAAGTTTGCGCGCAATCATAGCATTGTCAGGCGTGGCTTTCAGCGCCTTTTCGTACTCCGCCTGCGCCATTTGCACGTACAGGCGGGCGAGATTGACCCGTGCCGAGGTGTGGTCGGGATGCTTTTCCAGGAGCGCGCGCAGGGCGGCTTCGGCAGCGGGCAAATCGCCGCGTCCGGCGTAGATGACGGCGAGCGCGTTGCCCGGCTGCGGCAGGTCGGGGAAGTTCGCCTGCATCATTTTGTACCAGCGCTCCGCCTCGTCGCCACGGCCAAGCTGCATCAGCACCAAGCCCTTGAGATAGGCGGCGCGGCTGTCTTCGGGATGGGTGGAAAGGCGGGTTTCCAACTGCTTCAGCGCGCCGCGCGGGTTGCCGTTTTCCGCCATTGACTGCGCCTGCGCGTAGCCCGACCACGGCGGACTCGCTTCTTCTTCGGCAGCGGTCGGCTTGGGCGTTGCCGCATCGGGTGCGGGTTGTGGTGTCACCGCGACGCCGGTCGGCGGTAACGGCTGGGTGGTGTCGCCTTCGTTTTGTTCGTTGGTTTTCTCGCTGTCGGCGGGCTTTTTCGCGTCCGCTTCCGCCGCTTTTGCATCCGGTGGCGGGGTTTCCGGCGGCGGCGAGAGTTTGATGGTTTCAATGGCGGGATCGTCGTCGGGCTGCGGTTCTGCTTCTTTGGCAGCATCGGCGGCAGGCGACGGTTGCGCCGCTGCCGCAGGTGCTTCTTTGGCCGCCTTTGCCTTTTCCTGCGCCTTTTCCGGCGTCAGCGTGTCGCCCTGCACCGGCAACAGCGCCACCGGCGGTTCATCCTGCGCCCACAGCGGGGCGGTCAACACGGCGAGAAGGAAGATCATGTAGCGTGTCATATAAATATGTCTCCGAAACGTGAACGTAGGGGCGGTTAGGACGAAGTCCGTAACCACCCGTATGATTTATGGCGGGCGGTTACGCTCGTTCCTCGCCAACCGCCCCTACCCGATTTTCATCCTCGCCAGCGCAGCAGCCACCGCTCGCAGAGGCCGAGCAGCCACGACAGCACGATGCCGAGCAGCGCCAGCAGCGTCACCCCGGCGAGCAGCTGATCCATGCGGTAGAGTTGCCCGGCGTTGCTGATATAGGCACCGAGGCCGTAGTTGGCGTTCATCATCTCCGCCACCACCAGCATGGTAATGGCGATGGAAATGGAGATGCGGAACCCGGCGAGGATGCCCGGCATCGCCCCCGGCAGGATGATTTTGCGGACGATGGCGACGGGCGGCAGGCCAAACGACTGCCCCATGCGGATGAGGTTGCGATCCACATCATCGACCGCCGCGTAAGTGGCAATCACCGTCGGGAAAAAGGTACCGATGAGAATCGTCGCAATCTTCGAGCCTTCATCAATGCCGAACCAGACGAGGAACAGCGGCAGCAGCGCGATTTTCGGCACCGGAAACAGCGCCGACACCAGCGGCAGCAGCGTGCCGCGCCCGACCCGCCACAGGCCGATGAGCAGCCCGGCGGCAATGCCGAGCAGACTGCCCACATTCCAGCCCAGCAGCAGGCGGCGCACACTCGCCCAAAGGTGCGTCCACAACTCGCCGGAGAGGAGCAAATTCTGCAACTGCACGGCAATTTCCGCCGGAGAGGCCATATAAACCCGGCTAATCCAGCCCGCGCGCACCGCTACTTCCCAAAAAGCGAGCAGTACGGCGAACAGCGCCCAGCTCATCCAGCGCGGCGCATCGCCGCCAAACTCGCGCGCCCGCAGCGGCACCGGAATACGTTTCCCGCTCATGCCTCCAGCTCCCGTTCCGCCGCGCGTGCCTCGTCGCGCATCAACTGCCACAACTGCCGCTCCACCGCCTGCAATTCCGGCGAATGCTCATCGCGCGCGTCCAGCGGCGTATCGAGCGCGACCACCTCGCGCACCCGCCCCGGCCGGCGCGACAACACCACAATCTTGTGCCCCAGCCGCACCGCCTCGCGCAAATTGTGGGTGACGTAGGCGGCAGAAAACGGCGCCGCCGCCCACAGGCGGACAAAATCATCGAGCAACAAATCCTTGGTTTGACTATCGAGCGCCGACAGCGGCTCATCCATCAACATCACCGCCGGGTTGACCGCAAGCGCGCGGGCAATCGCCACCCGCTGCCGCATCCCGCCGGAAAGCTGGCGAATCCACGCATTCGCAAACTCCGCAAGTTGCGTCCGCGCCAGCACATCCGCGATACGCTCACGGCGTTCGGCCGCCGACAGCGGATGATGCTCCAGCACCAGCGCAATATTGTCGGCGACCGTGCGCCACGGCAGCAGGGCAAAATCCTGAAAAACAAACGTCAGCGGATTGAGCGACGACGCAGGCGCCTCGCCCTCCAGCCACACCGTCCCCGCCTCCGGGCGCTCCAGCCCGCCGAGCAGCCGCAGCAGCGTCGATTTGCCGCAGCCGGACGGGCCGATGAGACAGACCACCTCGCCCGCGCCAATCGCAAACGACACATCCTGCAACACCAGCCGCCCCTGATAACGGTGGCAAATCCCTTCGGCGACGAGGCGCATCAGTCCGCCAGCAGCGCGTTCACGTCCAGCGACTCCGGCACCAGCTTCTGCGCCTTGAACCAGCCGATTTGCTTAATAACATCGGCGCGGTTAAGTGCCGCATCCGGCGACACCCGCATCGCGCCCTCGCGGATAAGGCGGCTGGCGTCAGCATCATTGCGGTCGGTATAGACATACTTGTGAATCGCGGCGATGACCGCATCGGTCGCCGCATCGGGCGACTTCTCCACCAGCGCCGCGTTATAGTCCGCCGCGCCCTTGGCAAACGCGCGCTTGAAGGCCGCCACCTGTTCAGGCTTCTCCTGCGCCAGCTTCGCCCCGGTAAAGAGCACCGTCACCTGATAACCGGGGAGAAAATCCACCACCTTGCCAATCTCCACCGCCGCGCCCTTGGCGACCAAATCGGCGGCAATCCCCGGCTGGGCGACGGCGGCATCGACCTTGCCCGCCTGCAGCGCGGCGGCAATCGCGGGCATATTGGCCAGCGCTACCGTCTTCACCGCGCCGCCATTTCTCGCCGCGACCTGCTGCCCCATATACTCAAACGACGAACCCTGCGTGGTAATGGCGAAAGACTTGCCGTCCAAATCCATCGGCGACTGCAAACCGGCATCAAACGCCGCCTTGCTGGCGAGAATCTTATGCCCCGGCACCCCTTCCGCCTCCTCCAGCGCGCCGCCGATAATGCGCACCGCATCACCGCGCGCCGCGAGATTCAAAAGCCCGCCGGACACCGCCGTCACGCCAAAATCAATATCGCCGGAAGCAATGGCGACCGCCATCGCCTGCGCCGCCTGAAACGCGACCAGCTCGGCATCCAGCCCCTCGGCGGCAAAATACCCGCGCTCCTTCGCAATAAAACTTGGCGCCTGCGACGGCAGCGCGATATAACCAATACGCACCTTCTCCGCCGCCTGCGCCACCAGCGCCGCGACCGCCAAAACCGCCGCCAGCGCGACACGCAACAAAACCTTCATAAAACCTCCGAAAAAGAAAAACCGCGCAACGGCGCGACAGACACGCTTTTTAACATAGCGGTAATGACAGTTCAAGCGGCGGCGTCGCCGACACGCACGCGGGAAACGACAAGCGCGGCCATCCCTCATAAACCGCCGCTTGCACCAAAACCATACCAAAACCATGACAAACATCTTATAATCACCTGACCGTTTCTTCACAAACGGTGCGGACAGGGATATTCTGCGCGAGGAAACCGCTCACAAGGAAGATCCTGCCGCCACACTCACGCCCCAAAAGCGCCGAGTTGCGCGGGGCTCAACGGAAGGAGCTATACAGTGAAACTGACGAACCTCTCACTCTCAATCATGGTTGCCCTGGGTGTTGTCGCCTGCGGTGGCAGCGACGAAAACACCCCGCCGCCAGCCGACCCGCCCGCCCCGCAGCCAGAACTCAAAAAACCTGAGCCACAACCACAGCCGGAAGCCCGAAACGACGACAAAATCGTTGACCCCACCGGCACCAAAGTTGTGGATGGTCGCGACCTCAGCAAAGAAAGCACCGTGGGCGGCCTGCAATACATCCGCCGCGATGGCTCGGACTACGACCGCGTTTACAACCCCGACAAATTGGCCTCTGCCACACCGCTGCTCGGCGTCAGCCTTGACGAACAAAACCCGAAACTGACCAACATCGTCCTCGCCCGCCGCGACATGGAACGCGAAGAAAACAAGGCCGTTCGCGCCCAGTTCGCCGGCGCCACCGAAAACGAACCGCTCACCGCCGACGGCCACCCGCGCGAAAACCCGGCGCTGCAAGTGGAAAACTTCAAAAACGTGGACATCCTCGCCGGTGCCTTCAAACAGGTCGGCTCTGCCGATTTCAGCGACCCGAAAAACCGCCTTGGCGAAGACCACAACATTGACACCCATATCCAGAACAACACCGACAAGAGCGGCGAATTTACCCGCGACCGGGTCAGCCATGTTTATACCCCGCGCTACGAATACCGTCAGCCGTTTGTCGATTATCCGAATGCGGTAAATCCCGATGACAACAAAAAAGAAAGCGATAGCCCGACCGCTATCGTCACAAAAGCTCCGGCGCCTCCTGGATTCCCCGACATCAATACGCTGCAAAACGGGCTTTGGAGTACAAGCGGCGCTTGGTCAACCGACAATAACAACGACAATTCTCGCCATCCGGTCAATATTGGCACAAATACCGACCGTTCTTCCGGTAGCTTTAGCAACGTACAAAAGCGCTATGGCAATTTTCCCAAAGGACAAGACGATAGCCCAACCGATCCGGATAATATCGCCGATGCAAAGGCGTGGCGTAACAAGGGAACACGAACAGCAGGCGGAGTGACAGTATCGCCATCAAGAGATCCTGACCCCAATGGAAATAACTACTATGGTCCCGCCCAAACTGATGATCCCGACAATGTGGATGCCCGGTCAAACAATGTAGTGGACTGGGAAGGCGACAAAAACAACCCTCCCGCCTATAAAGGTAATGTCGGGCGTGCGCAAGCTATTACTCGTACCCCTAATGGTCAAACCTATACGCCTTCACCGGATAGTGAATACAACTATCAGCAAGCGTGGCCGAAAGGGGCTTATCCCAAATATCCGAAAAAGATGTTTGCCTATCCCAATATTCCCTATGATCAAGATAATAATAATGCGCTGAACGGTGGTTCCACAGATGGCGATCCTAAAGACCACGAGCATATTTATCTCGAACGGGAAGACTTTACCGCCATTCGTCAGTTAGAACCCATCCGTCCGCTAGTTAATCCGGTTGCCAATGAATGGGATTGGACACTGTACCAAGATTGGTCGGCTTCTGTTGTTATGCATGAAATTAAACAACGATGGAACTACTATTTGGATTATAATGATTTAGATAACAACGGCAATCCAAAAAGAAAAAGATACAAAGAAACCTATTTTGATGGAAATGTATCGTATGATGTTAGCAAGAGTGGAATAGACAAAGAACCAGTAGAATATATTCAAGATAAATTTAGTGATGAAAAAAAGGTGAATTCGGACTGCAATACAGAGCTTCATAGCTGCTCTTTTGTATCTAGAATCCCTATTTTGAACCATGCCGAATGGCAAGATCCCCAAAACAAAGGCGGCGGTCAGCGCGGCGAATTTCGCGGCCCGGCTTACGTTGGCTACCACGAAGACGAAGGCACCATCCGCTATGCCGATAACCGTATCTGGAAAGCGGGCGCGGACGGTTACAAACCGGAATACGAGCGCAAATATGGCGCCAACCTGATTTGGTGGAGTACCCAGGACAGCGCCTTTGAAAACCACGCCACATCCAACGGCTGGGATCCGCGCGCCCGCCGCGTGGACATCAACACCACTAAAGACAAAGATGGCAACCCTAACGGCGGCGAAGGCTCGGAAGATTTGGTCTGGGCAAATGAGGAAAATACGCTACTGGCAGACGGCACCAAAGCACGCGACCGCGACATCGAAATCCAGCCCACCGGCGACATCACCAACGGCCTGATCCGCATCGGCGGTACCGACCGCACCGGCGGCAAACTGCCAACCCTCGGCCAGGAACTCAAATGGGAAAACGGCAGATGGGAAGACCACCACAAGACCACCAGCCGCATCTTCGGCCATTACCACCTCGCCTGGGCGGATCAGGAAGACCGCAAAGTCAAAGACATGAGCATGAACAGCTACTCTGGTGCCCGCTCCTTTGTCGCCAAGGTCAAAAACGTATTGCCGACCGCCACGGCGCAGGGCTACAAGGCCGATCTGGACAGCGCCCCGGTGGAATACAGCATTGGCGCGCAACCGATAACGCTGAAGCGGGTGCAGTATGGCCGCGTGACCTCGCAACTTGACCTCGCCAACGGCGAAGGCCCGTTTGGCGACGGCTTCCTTCGCGCGCCGTTTGCGAAAAAAGGCACCTCGGACAGCGTTGATAACTACTTCTTCCGCGGTATAGACGCGACCGCCGTGGAAGATATGCCACAAAACGGCAGCGCGACCTACAACGGCCACGCACTGATGTACGGCATCAACAACGACTTCCACGGCGTGACCCAGGACGTCAAACTCGGCGGCGGCTACAAGAGTATGCCGAACGCCTTTGACGGCCTGAACGGCCGCGGCGCAGCCCAACTCGGTCTCGGCAACTTCGTCGAAGCCAACGTCGATTTCGGCACGCGCAAAGTCAAGGGCGACGTCTATAACGCCTGGCTGACCGACGTCACCAAACCCGGCGTTGTCCACGACAAACTGGTCGTATTTGAAGGCGACATCACCGGCAACACCGTCATCGGCAAGGCCGACCGCGCCTACATCCCGGGCAATGACGAAGCGGACTTCCGCGCCGCCTTCTTCGGCAAACAGGCAGAAGAAATGGGCGGGTCATTCAACTCAGTCAAGCCGGACGACAAATACGCCTCCGCCTACGAAGTGGGCGACTGGGGCGGCGTCTTCGGCGCGGTCAAGAGCGCCAGCAACACCTTCCAGGGGGACGACGGCGCCAACACCTACGGCAACACCCAAGCCACCGGCGAATAACCCCGCCGCCACAAAGCAAACGGCCTCGCAAGAGGCCGTTTTCATTTTGGACGCGCCACCGCCCTCCCCTTCCCCGCAATCGCGACCATCGCCCGCCGCACAACAACCAACACACCCAACAAAAACCTTTATAATTACCTGACCGTATCGTCATGAATACGGGCGGGTTCAAACCGACAAAAAACATCGCCTGCGCTGACCACCGGGCGCGACAACAACACACGACCTTCCGACCATCGTCCTGAACGCCCGCGCGAACAGGAAAATCCCACAAAACACGAGACACAAAACCATGAAACTAACCAACCTTTCCGTGGCCATTATGGTCGCCCTCGGTGTTGTTGCCTGCGGTGGCAGCGATGACAACAACAGCAACAAGCCGGTAGATCCGCCCACGCCTCCCGCACCCGCGCCAGACAACAACAAGCCGCAGCCGCAGCCGGAGCCGAAAAACGACGACAAAATCGTTGACCCGACCGGCACCAAAGTCGTGGATGGCCGCGACCTCAGCAAAGAAAGCACCGTGGGCGGCCTGCAATACATCCGCCGCGACGGCTCGGACTTTGACCGCATCTACAACCCGAGCAAGCCCGCCTCCGCCACCCCGCTGCTCGGCGTCACCCTGAACGAACAGAACCCGAAACTGACCAACATCGTTCTCGCCCGCCGCGACCTCGAACGCGAGGCGGACAAGGCCGTGCGCGCTCAGTTCGCGGGCGGCACCGAAAACGAACCGCTGACCCCGGACGGCCATGCCCGCGAAAATCCGAGCCTGCAAGTAGAGAACTTCAAAAACGTGGACATCCTCGCCGGTGCCTTCAAGCAGGTCGGCTCTGCCGATTTCAGCAAAGCCGACAACCGCCTCGGCGCCGACCACAACATTGATACCCACATCCAGAACAACACCGACAAAACCGGCGAATTTACCCGTGAGCGGGTTGAATATGTTTATACCCCGCGTTTTGAATACCGCCAGCCGTTTGTCGATTATCCGAATGCGGAAGCTGCCGATTTGGAGAAATACTCACAAGACCCGACCAACGACAAAGAATTTACGGCTACTGCCAGCGAAAAAACCCAGCCGTTGGCACCACCATTACCGGGTAAAGCCAATAATCCGGACGAATTACAAAAAGAACTGATGGCGACTGACTGGTCAAGCAAAAACAATGCCTCCCGCCACCCGGTCAATATCGGCACCTGGTATCAAACTGCCTATGGCTCCGTCCAGAATGACGAGAAACTCTATGGCAATATGCCCACCGGCAAGGATGACAGCCCAGATGACCCAGAGCAGGTTGCCAATCTGAACGCCTGGCGCAACCGGGGAACGTTCACTACCGCTGATGGCACTCCCATTTTTCCGTCGGCAACGCCGGATCCTGAAGGAAAAAGCAAATTTGGCCGGATCAATGGGGTTGTGGATTGGAGTCAGGGCGGCTTTAACAAAACCATAGAGCGCACCACCGCCGTAACCCGTACTGGCGCTTTGCCCGGTTCCCTGACAAAAGATACCCGTGGCTCCAAAAAATATACATATAATCAGGGCTGGCCAAATGGCGGCTATCCGCGCTTCTCCTATGAGATGTTTGGCTATCCCAATACGGAATATAACGAGGAAGACAACCGCACCCTTTATTCCGGTACCAATGCAGAAGATCCCAGATCTCATGAGCATATCTATCTCGAACGGGAAAAATTCACCGCCATTCGTCAGCCGAAAGCTATTCGCCCGCTGGTCAACCCGATTGCCAATGAATGGACATGGACATTGCATCAGGGATGGCGTGTGCTTCATTCTGTAGCAGTCAAAGAATATGAACTGGATGGTGCCGGAAACCGTGTTCAGGTTCCAGATCCTACTCCTACCGATCCGAATCATACAAAAGACAAGGATCCTAAGGAATACACTATCAACAAGGTAGTAACCTTTGAAGATGAAGGAGATGGAGATTACTACCACAATACAGTCGTCAATAATCTAAACAAGACGGGCGCCGTTTCCAGCGAAATCACAGGCGAAGTCAATGGAACTACCGCAAAAGCCTGCGGCTCTGCCACCCAATATGAATGCGCTTATACCGGAACAGGTACACCGCAATTACAATGGGCATACTGGAAAGACCCCAAAAATGAAGGTGGCGGTCAAAGAGGCGAATTCCGCGGCCCTTACTATATCGGTTGGGATCAGGACAACAGCGTCGTCCAGTTCTCCGACCCGCGTATCTGGAAGGCGGGCGCCCCCGGTTACAAGCAGGAATACGAGAAAAAATACGGCGCCAATCTCATCTGGTGGAGTACCCAGGACAGCGCCTTTGAAAACCACGCCACTTCCAACGGCAAAGACCCGCGCGCCCGTCGGGTTGATCGTAACGTCAGCGGTAAGGGCGGTGAAGGTTCGGAAGACCTGGTTTGGGGCAAGCCCGATGCTCTGACAGCTACTGGTACCGACGCCCGCGACCGCGACGTCGAAATCCAGCCGACTGGCGACATCACCAACGGCCTAATTCGTATCGGCGGCCTGGACAGCACCGGCAAGATGAAAACGCTCGGCCAGGAGCTGATCTGGAAAGACGGCAGATGGGAAGATCACCACAAAACCACCAGCCGCATCTTCGGCCACTATCACCTCGCCTGGGCTGACCAGGAAAAACGCGAAGTCAAGGACATGAGCATGAACAGCTACTCCGGCGCGCGTTCCTTTGTCGCCAAAGTAAAAGGCATCATCCCTGAAGACAAGGCACCGTTCCAGTCACCGTGGGGCGGCGTGCCGGATCTGGACAGTAAGGCGGACAAATACAGCATTGGCGCCGTGCCGATGACCCTGAAAAAAGTGCAGTACGGTCGCGTGACTACCCAGCTTGATCTAGCCAGCGGCGAAGGCCCGTATGGTGATGGCTTCCTCCGCGCACCGTTTGCGGTAAAAGGCTCGCAGGACAGCGTCGATCACTACTTCTTCCGCGGTATTGATGCGACCTCCATCGAAGATATGCCACAAAACGGTAGCGCGATCTACAACGGCCACGCGCTGATGTACGGCATCAACAACGACTTCCACGGCGTGACCGGCAACGTGAACGTAATCCCGCCGAAACAAGACCTGCCGAACGCCTTTGACGGTGGTGCTCGCGTACGCGGCTCGGCAACGCTCGGCCTCGGCAACTTCGTTGAAGCCAACGTCGATTTCGGCACGCGCAAGGTCAAGGGCGACGTCTATAACGCCTGGCTGGTGAACGAAAACAAATCCACCGTCGTTCATGACAAACTGGTGGCATTTGAAGGCGACATCACCGGCAACACCGTCATCGGCAAGGCTGACCGCGCCTACATTCCCGGCAACGACGAAGCCGATTTCCGCGCTGCCTTCTTTGGCAAACAGGCAGAAGAAATGGGCGGATCGTTCAACTCGGTCAAGCCCGACGACAAATACGGCTCCGCCTACGAAGTGGGCGACTGGGGCGGCGTCTTTGGTGCAGCCAAAACCGGCGGCAGCAACACCTTCCAGGGTGATGACAGCAACAACGTTTATGGCAACACCCAAGCCACCGGCGAATAATCCCGTCGCCACAAACCAAACGGCCTCGCAAGAGGCCGTTTCTATTTTCGGAGGCGGCCACCGCCCTCCTCCCCCCCCGCGTGGGATGTGTGGCGGTACAGCCGACACGCACGCAGTAAAAATTGAGAACACGTGTCTGCGCCACACGCCCCGCGAGTTGATGGCATTTGTGGCGACGTCCCTATAGAAGCGGTTAGAACCTGTTTAGAGTCTGCGGGTGAAATTCCCCCTCCCCTGCAGGGCGAAGCCCGTAGCGGGCGGGTACCCACGCAAAATGCGTCCGCATTTTGCGTGGGGCCCGGGGGAGGGTCGGGGTGGGGGTGAGCGATATTGTTCATGAACTGAAATTCCTGTTTTTCAATGGTTTTGCTGTTCTCACCCCAAACCCCTCTCTGCTTCGCAAGCAATGCTTGTCGCTACGCGAGCTGTTCCAGTTGTCCGTTCCTCACTAACCAAACCCACGAACAAAATCATCGTGTTATGACCAATTACAAACAGCCCCTACACTCCGCCAGTAAAATCTGAAGCGGCGTATCATCGCCCCAAAAAAGGTTAGGCAAAGCCGCCTGATCCGCCCCCTCCAAATGTGGGGCAACCCACGCCGCCACAACACAACCGGATGCCAAACGCCACATGAACAGCCACCGCACCCTCATCATCTCCGTCTTCATCGTCGCGAGCTGCGGCCTCGCCTACGAACTCATCATCGCCGCGCTTGCCAGCTACCTTTTGGGCGACAGCATCCTCCAGTTCTCCAGCATCATCGGCCTCTACCTCTTCTCAATGGGCATCGGCGCGCACCTCACCCGCTACATCAAGGACGAAGACGCGCTCACCCGCTTCATCGAAATCGAGCTGCTGGTGGGCATCATCGGCGGGCTGTCCGCACTCGCCCTGTTCGTCGCCTTTGGCCTCGCCGCCGCCCCCTTCCGCAGCCTGCTTTACGCCTTCGTGCTGATTACCGGTACCGTGGTCGGCATGGAAATCCCGCTGGTGATGCGCGTCCTGCACCGCGAACAGGCGGCATTTGCCGACCTCGTCGCCCGCGTACTGACCTTTGACTACCTCGGCGCGCTCGCCGTCTCGCTCCTCTTCCCGCTCTTGCTCGCGCCGCGCCTCGGCATGGCGCGCTCGGCGCTGCTCTTTGGCATCCTGAACGCCGCCGTCGCCCTGCTCACCGCCCGCGTATTCCGCCACCAACTGCCGCGTTACCCCTCATTGTGCCTGCGCGGCTGGCTGGTTCTCATCGCACTCGCCGCCGCCTTCCTCGCCGCCAACCGCATCACCGCTTTCGCCGAACAAAGCTACTACGGCGACCCCGTCGTGTACGAGCGCCACACCCCCTACCAGCGCCTGGTCATCACCCGCTGGAAAGACGATACCCGCCTCTATCTGAACGGCAACCTGCAATTCTCCTCGCGCGACGAAGCGCGTTACCACGAAGCGCTGGTACTGCCGGCGATGCAAATGGCGCGCTCGCCCGCGCGCGTCCTCATCCTCGGCGGCGGTGATGGCCTCGCTGCGCGCGAAGTGCTGAAATACCCGCAAGTCCAACACATTACCCTCGTTGACCTGGACGCGGAAATGACCCGCACCTTCGCCACCTCCGCCACCCTGAGCGCACTCAACGGCGGCGCGCTCACCCATCCGAAACTGCGCGTCATCAACACCGATGCCGCCCAATGGCTGGAAACCGACCGTGGCGCATACGACGTCATCATCATCGACCTGCCCGACCCGTCCAACTTCTCCCTCGGCAAACTCTACTCGGTGCCGATGTACCGCCTCGTCGCGCGCCACCTCGCGCCCGGCGGCTACATCGTCGTCCAATCCACCTCACCCTACTTCGCGCCCAACGCCTACTGGTCGGTGGTGGCGACGCTGGAAGCGGCGGGGCTGCACACCGCGCCGTATCACGTTTACGTGCCATCCTTCGGCGAATGGGGCTACGTCCTCGCCGCGCACGCGGACGCTTTTCCCGTGCCAACCCGCTTTGATGTCCCCACCCGCTACTTAAACGGCGAAACGGCAGCAGAAATGTTCCGCTTCCCGCCGGACATGGCACGCCGCGCCGTTGAGCCGAATTACCTCAATACGCAAAAACTGGTGAGTTACTTCGAGCAGGATTGGGGGGAGGTGCAAAGGTGAAAAATATTTTTAAATTTTAGGAGTTAGATATGAGTGTTCAACACCCTATAAATCAAACATTATTGATAACTGCAATTCAAGAATTAGAAAACTATAACGTAGATAATAATAAATACAAAGTAGAATTGTGTAAGAATATTTTACTGCGAATAAATAATTCGCCTGATATGTGGCAATCCCTTTGCCCTTTTAATTATAGTGAAGAAGATACTATGAGCTCATTTGTTAGCGATCTTCGCCGCCCAATTATTGATAATCAATTTAATGATAGATTGTTATTTATAAGTTTATTTTTTCTAAGAGAGGCTATTATAGTAGATAAGATTAAGGGCATAACCTATATAAGAGATGATGTTAAAGAAAATTTAAGCAGTAAAGAAGAAATTTGGAATTGTTTTATTAAAAATTATGAAGAATTATCAAAAATAGTTACTGATTCACATCGAAGCCCATTTTCATACCCTAATAATTTGGCTAGTTATATAATATATGACTTACCAATTGACATATTAAATTATCATTTAGGTAATAAAGAGATTAAGGCATTTGTAGAATATAAAAATTTAGTTAAAGATGTAGAAATAAAAAAAGAAGAAATAAAAAAAGAAAGAGAAAAAATAGATGAATTAGAAAAATCTTTAAGAAAATTCAAGATGGCCTTTAATTTTGTTGGTTTATCACAAGGGTTTAAAGACATTTTAGATAAAAAAAATGGTTCTAAATGTTGGACTTTTTGGGGACTAGTAGTTCTTGCTATAATATTGCTAGCTCCAGTCGCTTATGAGGCTTATTATCTTATTAATAGTAATATTGATATGAAATGGCAAAATCTTTTACCTGTAGCTGGATTAGAATTGATCCTTATATACTTATTTCGCGTTGTATTAAATCATTATCTCTCATTACAAACTCAAATAATGCAATTAGAATTACGGCAATCTATATGCCAGTTTATTGAAGAATATGTTAAGTTTGCCGAAAAAATCAAAGAAACTGACAGAGGCGCTTTGGAGAAGTTTGAAAATCTAATATTTAGCGGAATAGTACTTAACCCTAACAAGATACCTGGAACCTTTGATGGGATTGATTCTATAGCGCCTATTATTGATGCGATAAAAGGAAAATAATCCTTAAATATTACTGATAGTAGTAGATTGACTTAGTGCAGCACATAACCTAACAACAGGATTTCCTCATTTATATTTACAAGGTGGCGCTTACCCTGTATGTATAATCCCCATCCGTAAGGACAGCAGCATGCAAACCGAATCTCTCGCCTTCGCCCAATACTGGCGCAATTCCTTCGTCGGGCTGGGCCGCGTTGCCGCGTCCTGCCCAAGCGCCAAACGGATCAGTAGCATCGAGCAGAGCAGGGAGAAGTGCAGCGCTGAAAATATACATACACATCGAGCGCTCAAGTGTATGTAAATTTAAAAGGCCTTCCATCTGCGGAAGGCCTTTTGCATTCAGGCGGGGTAATGAAAATGCAGCGTTTGCGCCAAATCGGGATGCAGACTCTGCGCTACCGGGCAGGCGTGCGCGGTCGCTTCCAGCAGGCGGCGCGTTTTCTCGTCGTAGCTGTCCTGAAAGTAAATGTCGAGGACGATTTCGCCGATGCGGCGCGGTTCGGTTTTCATGTGTTTTTCGGCGGTAATGCGCGGCTCGCGGTATGGCACGCCGAGGCTTTCCGCCTTCTTCGCCATCATCGTCAGCACGCAGGCGGCGAGCGCGGTCGCGACCAGATCGGTCGGCGAAAAGCCTTCGCCCTTGCCGCCGTTATCAACAGGCGCGTCGGTAAACAGCGTCGCGCCACTCGCGGCGTGTTCGGCGTGGCAGTGCAGTTGTCCCTGATAAATCACGTTCAGTTGGGTCATGGTGTCTCTCCGGTTGAATGCGCCGGGCAGCCCGGCACGGGCATTATCGCAGCGCACGCTTCCTTGCGAAAAGGTTGCATCCCGGTAAAAAATCCGTAGAATACGTCGCTGGTCTGCATTGGCGCTTCGCAACGATCAGCCGCAAACCCCGTCAGGTCCGGAAGGAAGCAGCGGTAGCGGTGAAATCGGGTGCCGGAGTAAGCTGGTGCAGGCCTTTTTCTTTTTCTCAAACAAGCACCCCATGTATCAGGTTCTCGCACGCAAATGGCGGCCGAAAAACTTTCACGAACTGGTCGGCCAGACGCATGTGACCCAGGCGCTGACCTACGCGCTGGACCATAACCGCATCCATCACGCTTACCTCTTTACCGGCACGCGCGGCGTCGGCAAAACCACCATCGCCCGCATCTTCGCCAAATCGCTCAACTGCCAGAAAAATCACGTCAGCTCCAATCCCTGCGGCGAATGCGACCACTGCAAGGAAATTGACCAGGGGCGCTTTCCCGACCTCATCGAAGTAGATGCCGCCTCGCGCTCCCGCGTTGAAGAAACGCGCGAACTGCTCGACAACGTCCCCTACGCGCCTGTCAAAGGACAATACAAAGTCTATCTCATTGACGAAGTGCATATGTTTTCCGCCAGCAGCTTCAATGCGCTGCTGAAAACACTGGAAGAACCGCCGCCGCACGTCAAATTCATCCTCGCCACCACCGACCCGCAGAAACTGCCCGCGACCATCCTCTCGCGCTGCCTGCAATTCCACCTGAAAAACATGAGCGAGCGGCAAATCAGCGAACACCTCGCCAGCATCCTGCAAGCCGAACACGCCGAATACGAGCCGGACGCGCTGCAACTGCTCGCCAATGCCGCCGCCGGCAGTATGCGCGACAGCCTCAGCCTGCTTGACCAGGCATTGGCCTACGGCCAGGGACACGTCCGCACCCATGACGTCGCCACCTTGCTCGGTGCCGTCCCCGAACCGCAGCTGCTGCATATGCTGCGCCTACTCGCTGACGGCGACGCGGGCGGTCTGCGCAACATCCTCGAATCGCTGGACGAATACGCGCCCGATTATGCCGGACTGCTGCTGCGCCTGCTGCAACAAATGCAAAAAATCACCATCGCCCAGCTCGGCGCGGAACGCTACCCCGAAGAAATCCCGGCGGCGCTGCACGCACTGGCACAACGCCTGCCGGTCGAACTGCTGCAACTGTGGTATCAAATCGGCAGCGAAGCGTGGCAAAACCTGCCCTACCAGCCGGATGCGCGCATGGCGCTGGAAATGAGCCTGCTGCGCATGATTGCCCTGCAACCGCTGCTGCCCACCAGCGATCCGGCGAACGCGCGACCGGTACGCGAAGCTGCCCCGGCGGGCGCAGACCTCACTACTTCACTCACCGAACTGGCGACCAGCCTGCAAAACGGGAAAACCGCCGCGAGTGAAGCATCAGCACAGGCAGAACCCGCTCCTGCCGAACCGTCCCCGGTGCCTGTTACACCGACCATACCCGCCGCAACACCTACTGCGAGCGAGGAAGAACCCGCGACCGCCATTCCTGCCGAACCGTCCCCGACACCTATCGCCAACGAACCGCCGCCGTGGGAAGAACCATCCGCCGCCGATACCCCGGACAACGGCGACATCTCGCCGTGGGTCAGCGAAACCATCCCCGACGACAACGGAAGCACAGCGGCAAAAAAGCCTGAAGCTGTTGCCGCGCCTGCCGTGGCAACCGCCCCCGAACCCGCGACAAAAACCGCTCCGGGCAAAACCACCGACCCCGCCGACCTGATTGACAACCCCGAACGCTGGAGCGACTTCCTCACTACCCTCGACCTGCACGAATACCCGCTGCTGCTGCTCGAAAACAGCATCCCCGCCAGTTGGCAGGCGCCGCTCCTCAGCCTTTGCACCGCGCCGACCGGCATCATCTTCGACCAGGCACAAAACCGCGAACAGGCCGCCGCCGCCCTCAGCCACGCGCTCGGTGTCCCTTGCACCCTCGAAATCCGCCCCGGCGATGGCGATCTGAAAACCCCCATCGAATACCGTCGGCAAAAAAATGCCGCCGCGCAACAGCGCGCCGAACAAGAATTCCTTAACCACCCGCAAGTACGGGCGGCACAAGCCACCTTCGGCGCCGCCCTGCAAGTGGACAACATCCAACCCTTGAACACACAGGAGTAAAAAATGATGCTACCCGGCAAACTCGGCACCATGATGAAAAAAGCGCAGGAAATGCAAGAGAATATGCAAAAAATGCAGGCAGAACTGGCAAACCGCCACATCGTCGGCATCGCCGGCGCAGGCGCGGTCAAAGTCACCCTGAACGGCCACTACGCCTGTCAGCGCGTAGAACTCTCCGAAGAAGCGCTGAAAGAAGACAAAGAAATGCTCGAAGCGCTGCTCGCCGCCGCCATCAGCGACGCCAGCGCCAAAGTCAATGCCATGACCCAGGAAGAAATGGCGAACCTCACCGGCGGCATGGGACTGCCCGGCGGCTTCAAACTGCCCTTCTGATGAGCTTCTCGCCCTCGTTCGACCAACTGGTGCAGGCGCTCACCTGCCTGCCCGGCGTCGGCAACAAAACGGCGCAACGCATGGCATTGCGCCTTTTGCTTGAACAACCACAAAAAGGCCAACAACTGGCGGATGCCCTCAACCACGCGCTGCACACCGCGACCCGTTGCCAACAATGCCGCAACATCAGCGACGCCGAACTTTGCCTCATCTGCGCCAACCCCAGACGCGACCACAGCACCATCTGCGTCGTCGAAGCCCCTGCCGACGTCCTCGCCCTTGAACAATCCACCGACTACCGTGGCCTCTACTTCGTGCTGATGGGCTTCATCTCGCCGCTGGACGGCATCGGCCCCTACGAACTCGGCATGGACATCCTCGATGAGCAGCTGGCCACCGGCGACATCAAAGAAATGGTGCTGGCCACCAACAGCACCCTCGAAGGCGAAACCACCGCCTACTTCCTCGCCGAACTCGCCGCCAAACACAACGTCCCCGCGACCCGCCTCGCGCACGGCGTGCCGATGGGCGGCGAACTCTCCTATCTCGACAAAGGCACCCTCTCGCTCGCCTTCAACACCCGCAGCCCGTACCGCAGCGAATAGCGGCAGAGCGCGCGACTGCACCACAACGGGAATTTTTCCTATGCCAATCCGCATCCTTGCCACCCTGCTCGCCCTCGCGCTAACCAGCACCGTCTCGCTGACCGCACCCGCCGCAGAACGCACTGACTACATCACCCAAATCAAACAACCGCAGGGCGATGCCAGTACGGCACAAGACCCGCTCGTCAAGCAAACCCTGAACCAGCACTATCCCGTCAATGCAGACGCCAGCGAACGCCTTGCGCGCATCAGCGACGGCGCGCCGCGCGAATGCCACTACATCCGCAGCGGCAACGATGAATACTGCATGACCCTGCACAGCGAAAAAACCGTTGATGGCGCACGGGGCAAACGCTGCTACCTGCTCTTTCGCGGCGACAATCTCAGTGGTGCGCACCTCGCCGGCGGGCTGGTCGTCCTTCATGCCTTTACCGCCGAAAACGGCGCATGGCGGGAAACCGCGCGCGTGCAAAGCGAAGTCGGTGAGTGGGGACGCGCGCCGGAAACGTGGCAATGGCAAGAATTGGGCGCCGGATACTGGAGCGTAAGCGGACAAAGCAGCTTCACCGCGAACGGCGAAACCACTGGCGGCCTGACCCTGCTATACGACGACGGCGAGCGCCTCGCCGAAAGCTACATCCCGCTCACCTACAGCTTGGACGCAGACTTTTGCGCACCTGCCGAACAAAAAACCTGCGACAACGACAACCTATTTGCTGACAAAACCCGCTTGGAAGAAACGCTTGCCAACAGCGCCGACCTGCACGGTATCGCCACCATCCGCCGCGACCTCGCCCCAAGCGACAACCATTGGCCGTTGGAAATCAGCGTCAGCGGTTTTAAAGGCCGCAAAATTACCGGCCGCGAGACAAACGGCGCCTACCGCATCGCCCCCATCAAAGAATACTGGCAGGACAAATACCTGTTCCGCTACGACGCAGCGAAACACAGCTACCAAATGCCGGACGACTACCCGCTATAAACCACGCCCTAAACCATGACCCACCCGCTGCACACCTTCCGCTACTGCCCGCGCTGCGGCGCGCCCGGCCTGCAACACCCGCCCGGCCACGCGCTGCATTGCCCGCATTGCGACCTCACCTACTACCACAACGTTGCCGCCGCCGTCGCCTGCATCGTTCTTGATGACCACGGCCAAATCCTCTCCGTGCGCCGCGCACGCGAACCGGCAAAGGGCACGCTTGACCTGCCCGGCGGCTTCGTGGAGGCACACGAGACGGTTGAAACCGCCGCCCGGCGCGAGTTGCACGAAGAAACCGGCCTCGCGCCACACGCGCTGCGCTACCTGTTCTCGCTGCCCAACACCTACCCCTACAGCGGCATTGACGTCTTCACCGCCGACCTGTTCTACCTCGCCCGCGTGCCGGATTTCCACGACGCCCGCGCCGCTGATGATGCCGCCGCGCTCGACATCCGCCCCGTCGCCGCCCTGCGTGCAGAAGATTACGGCCTCGCCTCCATCCGCGCCGCCGTCGCCACCCTCATCCGCGAACCCACGCTGCTGCACCCCTAAAAAAACCGCCCTTTGGGGCGGTTTTTCACGATTCAGGAGCGTGTTTGCAATTTGAATCCCCCTCCCCTGCGAAGCGGGGGAGGGGCGGGGGTACCCACGAAAAAGGCGGATGCCTTTTTCGTGGGTACCCGGGGAGGGGGTATAAAAAACCGCGTAGCGACCGCATCCAAAATGAATTGCAAACAGCGCCTAAGGGCTGTTTACAATTTAGACCTCCCTCTCCCGCAGGGCGAAACCCGCAGCGG
>NZ_DBHKZK010000080.1:0-46625 GCF_057314735.1 Cardiobacterium sp. | reverse complement strand
CCCTCCCTGACCCTCCCCCGCTTCGCAGGGGAGGGGGATTCAAATTGCAAACACGCCCTAGGGCGTGTTTGCAATTCATGGTAACAAACTGATTTTATTAGTAATGCGCAAAAGGCTTAAAATTGATATTTCTATTCAAAATCAATGTATTATGCCCAATTGTAAACAACCCCTAGAGGGTGTTTGCACTTTGTTTGGGATGCGGTCGCTACACGGATGATTTCAGCTCTCTCCCATAGGGGAAGCAGGCCGAGCAGCAGGTATCCGCCGCGCTTGCGCGCTGGCCAGCGCCTGGTAACACGGCTCCAGCGTGCGGGTAATCATCAGCAGTTGTTGCCAGAGGACGGCGTGTTGCGGGTCGGGGTCGGTTTCCGGCGGGCGCAGTTCGTCGAGCGCGGCGCGCAGGGTGTCCAGGCGTTCGTGAAAGGTGTCCGGCGGCAGGTCAGCGAGGCTTTCGAGCAGGTCGGCGATGTTTTCGCCGAGCGGGTAGTAGCGCGCGAGGAAGGGGTCGCTGTCGCCGCGTCCGGCGGGGTTGCGGTAGGCGCCGAGCGCCGAGATGTAGCCAATGAGGCTGTAGTTGTGGTTGAGCAGGCGGAAGGCGGTTTCTTGTTGGGCGGCGTATTTGCGCGGTTCGCTGTTGATGTCGGAGACGGTGCTGCCGAGTTGTGCCGCCTGTTCGTGCGTTTGGCGGCGGATGCTGCGGTAGGCGAGGTCGTCGCCGCCGCCGTGTTGTAGTTGACCCAAGATGTGGCGCAGGTAGGCGGCGTCGCTGCGGATGGCGGCGCGGGCGGTGTTTGCCAGCGTCAGGTAGCGCCAGTCCGGCCAGAGGTATGTTACCGCCGCCCAGGCGATGCCGCCGCCGATGAGGGTGTCGAGCAGGCGGCGCGGCACGGCTTCGTTCAGCTCCACCAACCCCGCGAGCGAGAGCGCGGTCAGCGCCTGCACGGTGATGAAGAAGGTGGAGAAGCTGTATTTGCGGTTGCGGAAGTAGAAGAAGCAGGTGGTGCTGATGATGATGAGCCACAGTTTGGTGGCCACTGTCGGGGTGAAGTACGGCGCGATACCGGCGGCGATGACGCCGAGCAGGGTGCCAAGCACGCGCTGGTTGACCCGGCTTTTGGTGGCGGTGTAGTTCGGCTGGCAGACGAAGATGGCGGTGAGCAGTATCCAGTAGCCCAGTTCGAGGTCGAGCACGGCGACGATGAGGCAGCAGGCGAGGACGACGAGGGTGAGGCGCACCGCGTGGCGGTACACCGGCGAGGCGAGGGTGAGCTGGCTGCGCAACACAGGCCAAAGCGCGGTGAGCGCCGGGTCTTCTTGCGCGGCGATGGCGCTGTTGTGGTCGTTCGGGTCGGGGTCGTCGCTGTCGAGGTGGGCGAGCTGGTAGTTGATGCTGCGCAGGTTGTCGAGCAGGCGCTGTAGCGGCGCGCGGCTGCCGTCGGTCAGGCGGTTGTCAAAGTGGCGTTGCAGCGACTGGCAGATGCCGTCGATGGCACGTTCCAGGCGCGGGTCGTGGTGGTAGCTGTCGTGGTTGTGCAGAGCGGTGGCGATGTTGCGGCACGCCTGCGCCTGCCATTCAATCAGCCGCCAGTAGCGGAAGATGAGGTCGCTGTTTTTCAGTTTTTCTGCCAGTTCGCGGTAATCGACGTGCGCCGAGCTGATGCGTTCGTGGATGTCCTGCGCGGCGAAGTAGTAGCGCAGCATCCGTGCGGTGCGCGGGTGGCGGTGCTGGCCGCGCATCCGGTAAAAGAGGGTGCTGCGGCAGCGGTTGAAGGCCTGGATGAGCGCGGTGTTGGCGAGCGCAAGCCGGGTCTGGCGCGGGGCGTAGTCGTCGTCATCCGGGTCGAAGTAGCAGGCTTTGGCGTCAATGTAGTCGGCAAGCGCGGCGTAGGCGGCGGCCATGTTTTCTTGTACCTGGCGGTGCGGAAAGAGGATTTGCGTGAGCAGGGTGCAGCCGCCGTAGAGGACGGTGCCGAGGAGGATGAGCAGCGGGTTGGCGTACCACGGCAGCGCGGCGGTGTAGGCAAGCGTCGTATAGATGGCGACCACCAGCGCGCCAAAGGCAATGGTGCGGTAGCGCAGCCCGACCGCGCCCATGTAGGTGAAGGTGAAGGTCATCAGCAGCATGGCGGCGATGTAGGCGACGGGATGGGCGAGGGTGAGCTGCACGGCGAGCGAGGAGGTGGCAAAGGCGGCGAGGACGATGCCGAGGTCTTTGACGCGGCCACGCAGGCGGTTGTCCAGATCGACCAGGCCGCCAGCGATGACGCCGAGGACAAGCGGCACCGCCAGTTGCGGGGCATTGAAATACCAGATGGCGAACGCGGCGATGCTGACGCTGAGGAACACGGGCAGGGTGGAGATGAGGCTGATGTTGGGCAGGATTTTTTTCACGGTAGGGCAGGGGGGTAAAAAGGTAACGATTGTATAGCGCGGGGCGGGGATGGCGCCATGAGATATGGCATGGAAAACCCTGACAGGGCGGTGATGGCATCATTTTGCGGGGTGTTTGCCGCAAGTTTGCGAAATATCGGGATTGTTGGCAGCGCGGTGGTTTTTGCAGCAGCATTTTTTACAAGTCTCCCGCCGCTAACCGTATGAAAAACATGAAGGCAATGTTTCAATCGCTTCAGGGATAAGAACTGTTCCCGTTTAACCCGGCAGCGACAGCGTTGCCGCTTTTTTATATCTGACAAGTCAAGGAATCTTTATGCACCACCCCACCGCATTCCGCCTCTCCGCGCTTTCATTGGCGCTCTTTGCCGCTGCCAACTAGGCGCAGGAAGCGACCCAGCTTGAAGCCATCACCATCAAAAGCGAAGGCAACGCGAACGCCACCGCACCGGTCAAGGACTGGCAGGCGCTCGCACGCAGTACCGCCACCGACGTCAAGGCCGCGCTGCAAGACGAGCCCGGCGTTGCCTTTGGCGGCGGCAACGGCACCTCGCAATGGACGACCATCCGTGGCCTCGGCGAGAGCAACATTGACTACAACGTGGACGGCACGGTCAGCACCAGCCAAATCTTCCACCACCAGAGCCGCTTCATGAGCGACCCGGCGCTGATGAAACAAATCCGCGTCGAAAAAGGCACAGGCGCGGCGAGCGCGGGCATCGGCGTCATCGGCGGCAGTATCAAGGCAGAAACGCTGGATGCCACCGACCTGCTCGAAGACGGCCAGGCGGTTGGCGCGCGCATCAACGGCGGCGTCAGCAGCAACAAAGGCCATAACGGCGGCTTCGCGGTCTATGGCCAGGGCGGACAGGTGGACGGCATCGCCATCGCCAACTGGAACACGCAAAAAGATTACAAGGCGGGCGACGGCAAAAAAATCGAACACAGCGGCCTCGGCGCGCGCAGCTTCCTCGTCAAGGGAAACTACCACATTGACGACCACAACCGCCTCACCCTCAGCCAGCGCCGCGAAGAACAATACGGCGAACGCAACCTGCGCGAAGAATTCTCCTTCGGCAGCAACCGCGCCGCGCCGCGCCACCGCCACCGCATCGCCGATACCACCAACCTCGCCTACGAAGGACGCGGCCTCGGCGCGATTGGCGACATTGACAGCAACCTCTTCTACATTGACAACCGGCAAAAAGCCGAAGGCGAAACCGTGCGCATCAAAACGCAGGGCTTCAACCTCGGCCTGACCACCCCGCTGGGCGACAGCGGCCACCGCGTCAAATACGGCCTCAACCAGCGCCAGGAAAAAGCCAGTCCGGGAACCCACGAAACCGCCAAACACGACCAGAAAAAAAGCGACATCGGCGGCTACGTCGAAGGCATCTGGGACTTCAAGCCCGTCACCCTCACCACCGGCGTGCGTTACGACCGCTACGAGCTGCACGACACCCACCACAACAAAAACAGCGGCAGCCGCATCAGCCCCAGCATCGGCGCCATCTGGGACGTGAACGACGATCTCGCGCTGCGCGCCAGCTACAACACCGCCTCACGCAGCCCGCGCCTCTACGAAACCATGCTCGCCGACACCGACCTCCGCTTTGGCAAGCGCGTCAAGGCCGAACAGGCGCGCACCGCCGAAGTGGGCGGCACCTGGCGCTTTGGCGGCTTTGAACTCGACGGCAGCTACTACCAGCAAACCATCAAAGATTTACAAAACTACCGGGGCGCGAACTGCCGGGGCCGCGAATGCGAATACCGCGAACTGGTCAGCGAAGGCAAACTGAAAAACCGGGGCTACGAAATCAGCGCCGCCTGGCATTGGGAAGGGCTGAGTGCGCGTGCGGGCGTGAACTACAGCAAGCCGAAAATCAACGGCGCGACCGCCGACACCATCGCCACCGCCATCCCGATGGGCAGACAGTGGTACACCGGGCTCTCGTACCGCCTTGACAACCCGTCGCTGGAAGCGGGCTGGCGCGGCAGATACGCCGAAAAAAGCAGCTACGTGGACGAAGACGGCGAAACCAACCGCCGCGCGGGTTACGGCGTGCATGACCTCTATGTGAACTGGCAACCGCTGGGCAAGGACAACTTCAACGTCAACTTCGCCATTAACAACGCAGCCACAGCCAGCGCGCGGGCAGCATCAGCCTGCCGGAAGCAGGGCGCGAGTTTCTGCTGAACTTCAATTACCGTTTCTGAGAGGCCATTTGACGTCTGTTGGCAACAGCGGAAAATTTCCGCTATTGCCGCCAGAGGGTTGCCGCGTTTCAGCAAAAGAAAAACCGCCCGGCAGGGGCGGTTTTTTTGCAGTTATCAGCGTTATTGCAACCGCAGTGGCGTCTCGCCCGTCTCTATCTGGCCGATGATGCGGGCGTCTTCGCCGTGACTTTTCAGGGTAGCGATGACCGCATCCGCTTCATCTGGCGGGACGATGAGGATGAAGCCGATGCCCATGTTGAAGGTGCCGTAGCATTCGTCTTCGCTGACCTGTGCGCGGATGGCGTCAATGAGCGGCGGGCGCGGGAAGGTGCGGGTATCGACCACGGCGGTCATGCCTTTGCCGTAGGCGCGTGGCAGGTTTTCCGGCAGGCCGCCGCCGGTGATGTGCGCGAGGCCATGCACGCGGTGCGCGGCGAGCGCGGCGAGGACGGGTTTGACGTAGATTTTGGTCGGGGTCAGCAGGTGCGCGCCGACGCTTTTGCCGTCCACCACCGCGTCAAGGTCGGTAAAGATTTTGCGCAGCAGTGAGTAGCCGTTGCTGTGGTAGCCGGAGGATGGCAGGCCAATCAGCACGTCGCCCGCCTGCACGCGGCTGCCATCGATGAGGTCGTCTTTTTCGACGACGCCGACGGCGAATCCGGCGATGTCGTATTCGCCCGGCTGGTAGAAGCCCGGCATTTCGGCGGTTTCGCCACCGATGAGCGCCGCACCCGCCTGTGCGCAGCCGTCGGCGACGCCTTTGACGATGTCGGCGGCGACTTCGGCCTCAAGTTTGCCGCAGGCGAGGTAGTCGAGGAAGTATTGCGGTGCGGCGCCGTGGCAGAGGATGTCGTTGACGCACATGGCGACGGCGTCAATGCCGATGGTGTCGTATTGGCCGAGGGCGAAGGCGATTTTCAGTTTGGTGCCGACGCCGTCGGTGCCGGAGACGAGGATGGGGTGGCGGTAGCCGCTCAAGTCGTAAAAGGCGCCAAAGGCGCCGATTTGTCCGAGGACGCGGGCGTTGTGGGTCGCGCCCGCGTATTGTTTGATGCGGGCGACGGTGTCGTAGCCCGCTTCTTTGTCCACCCCCGCGCTTTTGTAGTCGAGGCTCATGCGTCGTCGTCCTCACGTTCTTCGAGGCGTTCCAGCACGTCCTGGTAGGCTTCGAGCAGGCCGCCGAGGTCGCGGCGGAAGCGGTCTTTGTCGAGGTGTTCGTTGGTATCGGCATCCCAGAGGCGGCAGCTGTCCGGGCTGATTTCGTCGGCGAGGACGATTTCGCCGTCAATGGTGCGGCCAAATTCGATTTTGAAGTCCACCAAGAGGATGTCGCATTCGTCGAAGATGTCAAACAGGGTGGCGTTAATCTGGTCGGTCAGTTCGTAGATGCGGTCGAGGTCTTCGTAGCTGGCGATGCCGAGGGCGACGGCGTGGTCGTCGTTAATCAGCGGGTCGCCGAGGGCGTCGTTTTTGTAGCAGATTTCAAAGATGGGGTATTCGGTTTCGCTGCCTTCTTCAAAGCCGAGGCGGGCGGCCATCGAGCCGGCGATGACGTTGCGCACGATGACTTCGAGCGGGATGATTTCGACTTTTTCGCAGAGTTGCTCGCGGTCGTTCAGGGTATCGCGGTAGTGCGTCGGGATGCCGGCGGCGATGAGCGCACGGAAAATGAGGGTGGCAATGCGGTTGTTGAGGATGCCTTTGCCTTCGATGATTTCGTGCTTGGCGCCGTTGCCCGCAGTGGCGTCATCGTTGTAGTGGATGATGACGAGTTCGGGGTCGTCGGTCGCGTAGATGGCTTTGGATTTGCCGGTATAGAGCAGCGCGCGTTTTTCCATGATACACCTCAGGTTATGAATTGAAAGCCGCGATATTATAGCGATTGTCGCCTGTTATAATCCGCTTTTCTTCCCTGTATGTGAGGTGTTTTATGCCCGTTATTAACGTAAAAATCGTCGAAGGTCGCACGGTCGAACAGAAACGCGCGATGGTCAAGGCGGTCACGCGCGCGGTGTGCGAATCGCTGGGTGTGGCCGAGTCTGCGGTGTGGATTAGCATCGAGGACATGAAGCCGGAGAACTTCGCCCAGGGCGGTGAATTGCGGCTGGATCGCAAATGATGCGCGCGCTGGCGCTGGCAGCGCTCCTCATACTGGGCGGCTGCGGCGACGATGGCGTCTCCCGCGTTGAGGTCGCGCGCGTCGCCGCGCCGGATGGCAAGGCGGATGCGGTGGTGGTTGAGGTCAATGCGGGCGCGACGGCGGATTTCGCCTACGACGTCTTCGTCTTGCCGCATGGCGCTGCGGTTGGCGGCGAAGCAGCGCTGCGGCTGTATGGCGCGACGCGCAATGCCCACGCCTATGGCGTCAACCTGCGCTGGGCATCGCCGGCGCAGTTGCGCGTGGAATACCTGAAGGCGCGCCGCATCCTGCAAGAGCAGCGAACCGTCACCGTCGCCGGAACCCCAGTACAGGTGGAAGCGGTTGCCGGGGTGAACGACCCGGCCGCGCCCGCAGGCGGCATGGAATACAGCCAACAGCACGGGGCGACGCCATGAATGCGGCGGACGAAGAACGCCTCGCGCGGCTGGAAATCCGCCTCGCCTATCAGGAGGATTTGCTGGCGACGCTGAACACGGCGGTGGCCGAATTGCGCGCCGCGCTGGATTTGCAACAGGGACAGTTGCGCCTGCTCTGGCAACAATTGCAGGAACGCGGCAGCGAGACGCCGCGCAGTCTGGCGGACGAAGTGCCGCCGCATTATTGAGGGGCAAACGATGCGTAACCATCTTCCCTGGCGCTGGCAACTGGCCGCCTTGCCGCTGTTCATCGCCGCCATCTGGTTCACCAACCTGCGCGAAGAACAGGCGAACCCGTCACCGCCTGCCACCCGCACCAACGACAACACCGCGCTCTACGCCGTCATCGCCCAACAACGCGGCGGGGCGGCGGTCTGCGGCGCGGGGCAAGTCAAAAAAGTACTGAAGGACGATACCGAAGGCAGCCGCCACCAGCGCTTCATCCTTGACCTCGGCGCAGGAAAAACGGTGCTGGTCGCGCACAACATCGACCTCGCGCCGCGCCTGCCCGATTTGCATCCTGCCGATCACGTCGCCTTCTGCGGCCAGTACGAAACCAACGCGCGCGGCGGCGTCATCCACTGGACACACCGCGACCCGGCAGGACGCCATGCAGACGGCTGGCTGGAATTACGCGGCAAGCGGTATCAATAGACACCACACCGTCCATCAAAGCCGTTCACGCGGCAGACCGTCGGGCAAGCATAAAAAAACCGGATGCGCTGGCATCCGGTCGGAGGAAAGGGCAGGGCGGTCAGTTGTCAAGACGCACACCACCGAAGGAGGTATTAAGACTGCTGTCGTTGGGGAAAACGACCTGTCCGGCGGTTTCTTTGGCATTTTCACCATAGAGTGCGCCTTCATAGCGGCCTTTGTCGTTACCGACCACGCTGGCGTTGCCGCTGTATTCAGCACCGCGCAGGCGACCCTGTTTCAGGTCAATGTCGCGACGCGTCCCGGGAAGAATGATTTTGCCGTCAACGATGCGTTCACCGAAGTCCACATTGAGGGTGCTTTCACCTTTGGTATAAACCTTGTCGCCAACAGTATCCCAGCGCACGGCATTGCCGTGATAGACCGCCTTGCCGCTTTGCGGAACGTTGTCGGTCTTGTCGCCACGATAACGCAGCTCCTTAACCTGACCGCTGTTATCCGTCCAAACGCCGTAGAAGGAAGCGTACTGGTTGTAGCCGTGCAGTTTGCCGTAAGGCGTGGGGATGACAACGCTGCCTTTGGCTTCTTTGGAAAGATCGATTTTGGCATCATCGGCAGTAATGCTGTCGCTGGCACCAGAACCGCCACAGGCAGCGAGCAGGGTGACAACAGCGGTAGAGAGCAGAATATTTTTCATCGCTTTATTCCTCTTTAATCGTGAATTGCAGTGCTCTGTTTTGAGCGCGGGCATTATGGCGCGCTTTGTTGTAAAAGTCCGTGGGAATTTGGTCATTTTGTTGTCAGTATGCGACAAGGTTCAGGTCGCCAAAGACAGCCCCAAGCTAAACAGCAGGTTGATGACGCAGGTAATGAGGACGATGCTTTTCAGCTCGCCCCCGGCGCGGGCGGGGTCGGCGGCGCAATAAAGGCGATTGGCGTGGCAGGCGAGGGCAGGGCAGGCCAGCAACCACAGCAGGCTGGCAGGAGCGCTCGCGGCGTAGGCGAGATAACAGGTTGCGGCGGCAGCGAGCAGCGCGAGGTGAAAGCGTTTGCTGCGCGCAAAGCCGAGTTTGACGGCGATGGTGCATTTGCCGACGGCGGCGTCGCTGTCAATGTCGCGCATATTGTTGACGTGTAACACGGCGGCGGAGAGCAGGCCGCAGCCGGTCGCGGGCAACAGCACCGCCGGGGTGTAACCGCCGCTTTGCAGGTAATAGCTGCCGATGACGCCGAGCAGGCCGAAGAAGCAGAAAACACTGACTTCGCCGAGGGCGTGGTGGCCGTAAGCGTAGCGACCCACGGTGTAGGTGATGGCGGCGAGGATGGCGAGCGCGCCGAGCAGCAGGAACAGCAACAGGCCGCTCCAGCCGGGCGAGCTGACCGCGAGCAGGGCGATGCCGAAGGAAAGCGAGGCGAGGACGCCCGCCGCCAGCAGTTGCCGCATCTGCCGGATGCTGACCGCGCCACTAGCGGTGAGGCGGCGCGGCGCACTGGTGGGACGATGGCGATCGGTGCCGCGCACGCCGTCGCCGTAATCGTTGGCGATATTGGAGAGGATTTGCAGCGAGAGCGCGGTCAAAAGGGAGAGGATGAAGACGCTACAGCGCCAGTTACCCTGATGGTAAGCCAGCGCATTGCCGCAGCAAATGACGGCGAGCGCGAGCGGCAGGGTGCGTGGTCGCGCCAGTTCAATCAGGGTTCTCATGTGATTTTAATGGGGTTTTATAAAAATATAGCGGTTTTGTCGCGCAGATTTTGCCTGATTGCCTCATAAAGGACAACCGCGACCGCATTGGAAAGATTGAGACTGCGCGAGCCGGGCTGCATCGGCAGGCGGATTTTCTGCGTGGCTGCGAGCGCAGCGTGAATGTCGGGCGGCAAGCCGCTGGTTTCGCTGCCAAAAAGCAGCACATCATCTGCGCCGATGGTAGCGTCAAACAGGCTGCGTTCGCCTTTTGTCGTCAGCGCCCAAAGTTGCCGCCCGGCGATTTCTTGCGCAAACGCTGCCCAATCGTCGTGGTGGCGAATGGCAGCAAACTCGGCGTAATCCAGTCCGGCACGGCGCAGACGGCGGTCATCCCAGGTAAAACCGAGCGGGTGGATGAGATGCAGCACCGCGCCGGTATTGGCGCAGAGACGAATGATGTTGCCGGTATTGGGAGCGATTTGCGGCTGGTAGAGGGCGATGTGTTGCATGATGAATCACGGATTGGGCAGAGCAGGGCGCGCATCATAAACGGTTTTGTCCTGATGCGAGGCCGTATTCAGCCTGCCGTAAATAAAATGACAAAATTTTGGAGGCTCACAGCAGAATTATCCGTATCGCCTTATGGATAAAGAAAAATAATGATTTTTGGATGACCCGTGGGAGCCTGCCATAATCCCGTTATGAATCATCAATCATACTCGCGTGAGAGTGAAATTATGCTGAATGACATCAGGCGATATTCAAGCCCTTATACTAATGATTGTGAAAAAATAAAGCTACAAAACATGAAGATAGCAGAAAACGCTTGCAATAACGCACACCATCTTCAGCAAAAGCAGAGACACCATGACAGACAAACAGCTTGCCATTAACCACCGTAACAGATTTTGATAACTTCTTAGAATGAACATTATGTGTAAAAATCCCGCCAAACGTCATTGAAAACGCAATTGGCGGGACGTTCAAACCATAAAACAAAACCACACAAAATACAAATTTCGCTATCCCGGTGAACCGTTGCTTAATCTTCCTGCCCGCATCTGCTATCATCCGCCCCGTTTTTTCAACCACCTGGAACATTTATGACTTTTACCGACACACACCGCCGCCTCACCCTTGCCGTCTGCGGACTGGCATCCTGGGGATCCATCGCCTTTGCCTACTATTATCTGGAGAAAACGCTGTACCTCACCCCGTGCAACCTCTGCATGATGCAGCGGCTGGCGTTCGCCCTTATCGGCTTTTTCTTCCTGCTCGACGCGATTTTCTGGCCGCAGCGCCCGGTCGCGCGTTACCTGATGCGCCTTTTCAAATATCTTTCGGTTTTCTTTGGCATTGGTCTCGCCGCGCGCCATCTCTACATCCAAAGCCTGCCGCCAGATCAGGTGCCCGCCTGTGGCTTTGATTTCTACACGATGATGGAAAAAGCGCCCAGCGTTTTCCACGGTTTTCTCAAGGCGATGCAAGGCGACGGCGACTGCGCCATCCGCGATACTGTCTTCGGCTTGCGCATTCCCGTGTGGTCGATGATTCTCTTTATTGGCCTGTTATTTGTCTGCATTTTCTGCGAACGCGGCAAAACATCACGGAACTGAGCCATGCTGCGCCGACTACCCGCCTTTGCCCTTCTCGCCGCGCCGCTGCTCGGTGTTTTTTATGCACTTGGCCTTTATTACGGCGAACGTTTATTTTTTACGTTCGGCGCTCGCAATTGCCAGTTTTTTATGCTCAATGGCGGATTAATGGTAATGCTTAACTGGCGGCTTTTGTCAGAACCCGGCGTACGGCGCAAGGCTTGGACGGGGACGCTATTGCTGCTTGCATTCACTACGCTTTGCCACGCCTACATACAGCAGCGTTTTCATGTATTTAGCGACAATTACTACCGGGATTTTGCGCCTGTCATCCTTCTCTCCACCGTGACGCAAACCGGCGCGCTGCTCCTCGCCACCTTTTGCGAAAAACACGCGCAACGCCCCGCCGACATCGCCCTCGCCGTCTGCGCTAACCGCTTCATTTTCAACGGATTGCTCTACGGCCTGTTCATCGTCCTCACCGCGCTGATTTTCGGTCTCGGCTTCGCCCTGCTGCGCCTGGTCAATATCGACCTTTGGCGACTGCTCGGCGAACCCGGCCAGCAAATCCTCATCGGCCTCTGCGGCGGCGTGAACCTGCTCATCCTCAACCTTGCGCCGCTGCCGGAACGCGAGCGCCCCTTCCCCTACCTGCACATCTTCCAATACATCGCCCTCGCCTTCGCCCTTTTCTACCTCGCCGTGCTGCCGTTCGCCAGCGAACATATCGACAGCGGCCAGCGCCTTGCCATCGCCACTGTCCTTTGGCTGCTTGCCATCTGGCTCTACGACCGCGAACGTCCCCGGTTACAGCTCAACATCCTCACCGCCAGCGCGGGCATCGCCCTCGCCTGTCTCAGCCTGCACGGCGTCGCCATCCGCATCGGCGCTTACGGCCTGAGCGAAGACCGCGCCTACGCCCTCTATCTCATCCTCGCGCTGCTTATCGCCCACGGCGGACTGCTGCTGAAAATGCTCGGCCTCTGCCGCCGCAACGCCTTTGCCCAACGCGCCTTTACCGCCACCATCGCCCTGCTCGCCGCCTGCACCCTCGCTACCGCGCTATTGCCGCTGCCGCGCTGGATACTGGCGAGCCAAGTCGCGCGCTACACCAGCGGCGGCGCTGACCCTGCCGAGCTGGCCAACACCTACCTCTTCCGCAACTACGGCAAGGCGGGCGAACAAGCCATCACCGAAATCCGCGCCTGGCATGGCGACAGCGACGCTGTGACAGCGCTCAAAGAAGCCGGACTGCCGCCTGAAGAACAAAAAGCCCATGCGCTGGCGCGTTTCCGCACCGCGTTACACACCTACCCCGGCGACTACCAGCCGGACGAGGCCACCGTTGCCGCCGCCTACGAAACCGGACACGACAGCGCGAACGCCATCCTGCTGCAAACCGACGCCGACCACGATGACACCCCGGAGACCCTGCTACTGCTCTGGGACGGCGAAGACTATTGCAGACATTACCGCTACGACAGCGCCGGACAGCGCTTTGACTACAACAGCGACACCCCCTGCACCACCGACCCCGCCGCCGCCTTGCGCGCGCACGGCATTCAGTACCAGCGCCCGCATTATGACGACATTGTTATCGGCGACTTGCGCCTCAACCTGAACACCAACCCCTGATCATGACGCCAAACAACCCCGTCGCCGCCCGCCTGCTGCAAGACCTCGCCCACGGTGATGCCTTCGTTCGCATGAACTACCAGGGCGCGGCGCATATCCTCCCGGTCGCCCTGCGCGATGACGTCCGCCTCGATGACCTGCTTGGCATCGACCGGCAAAAAACCGCGCTGCTCGCCAACCTTGACCACTTCCTCAACGGCGAACCCTGCCAGCACATGCTCCTCTGGGGCGCGCGCGGCACCGGCAAATCCTCGCTCATCCGCGCCGCCCTGCTGCACTACCGCGCCCGTGGCCTGAAAAGCCTGCAAATCGCCTGCGACGACCTCGCCGACCTGCCCTTCCTCCTCTGGACGCTGGCGCACAGCCCCGACCCGTACCTCATCTACATCGACGACCTCTCCTTCAGCGCGGGCGACGGCAGCTATCGCGCGCTCAAAGCGGTGCTGGACGGCGCGCTCGGCGGCATCGCCCCCAACCTGCTGCTCTGCCTCACCTCCAACCGCCGCCATTTACTCGCCGAATACCACCGCGACGAGCGCGCGCTGCATCCGCAAGAAGACGAAGAAGAACAAGTGTCGCTGGCGGAACGCTTCGGCCTGCGCCTCGCCTTCCACCCGCTTGACCAGGAACAATACCTCGCCACCGTCGCCCACTGGCTGGGCCGCCCGCTTGACCCGGCGACACGGCAACAGGCGCTGCAATACGCCCTCGCCCACGGCTCGCGCAGCGCCCGCGTCGCCGCCCAATGCGCCCGCAGCCTGCGCTGACAGCTTTATAAGCAATACATCCCCACCCAGGAGCCCGCCATGACCCCATACACCCCGCCCAAAGACAGCAAAATCGCCGTCGGCATCTCCGGCGGCGTGGACTCCTCCGTCGCCGCCTTGCTCCTGCGCGACGCGGGCTACGACATCTTCGGCATCTTCATGAAAAACTGGGAAGAGACTTACAGCAGCGGCTATTGCAGCGCCGAAGAAGACGTCGAAGACGCGCGCGATGTTTGCGAAACCCTCGGCATCCCGCTGCACACCGTGAACTTCGTCGCCGAATACCACGAGCGCGTCTTCCGCCACTTCCTCGCCGAATACGGCGCCGGACGCACCCCCAACCCGGACATCCTCTGCAACCGCGAAATCAAATTTGCCGAAATGGCGCACTACGCCGCAGAACTCGGCGCGGACTACCTCGCCACCGGCCACTACGCGCGGCGCGGCACGCACCAAGGCGCGCCCGCGCTCTACAAAGGCGTGGACGGCAGCAAAGACCAAAGCTACTTTTTGAGCCAAATCACCCCGGCGCAGCTCGACAAAGCGCTGTTCCCGCTGGGCGGCATGGAAAAAAGCGCCGTGCGCCGCATCGCCGAAAACGCGGGACTGATTACCTACGACAAAAAAGACTCTACCGGCATCTGCTTCATCGGCGAGCGCCCCTTCCGCGACTTCCTCGCCAACTACTTCGAAAACAAGCCCGGCAAAATGATAACCCCGCAGGGCGTGTGGGTTGGCGAACACATTGGTCTCATGTACTACACCATCGGCCAGCGGCAGGGGCTGGGTATCGGCGGCATCGCCGGGGCGAGCGAAGAGCCGTGGTACGTCCTCGACAAAAACCCGGCGGACAACACCCTCATCGTCGGCCAGGGCGAACACCCGCTCCTCTACCACGACACCCTCACCGCGCGCCAACTCGCCTGGCTGAACGAAGCGCCGGAAGCCGGGCGCGTCTATCAGGCAAAAACCCGCTACCGCCAGCCCGACCAGCGCTGCCGCATCACCTGGCAGGGCGCGGACGAAATCACCGTACAATTCGACGAACCGCAGCGCGCCATCACTCCCGGCCAGTATCTCGTCCTCTACGACGGCGAACGCTGCCTCGGCGGCGGCGTCATCGAGGCGCGCAGCAACCGGGCAGAATCCCAACCCTGACGGAGATGCAAATGTATTATTTCGTCCTCTATACCCTCCTTATCCTGTTGGCGCTATTCGCGTCCTCTTACGATATAAACAAGAGCTACAGCAAGCCCAGCGATTTTCTCGACAGCCTGCGTGATTTCTTCAGTGGCGATGGGGGTGACGGTGGTGATGGAGGCGACAGCGGCGGTGGCGACTAAGAACCTGTTCAAAATCCCGGTTATCCACATGAACTTGAATTGCTACGCCGAATTTCCCCCTCCCCTGCAGGGCGCGCAGCGCCCGCAGCGGGGGAGGGCCGGGGAGGGGGTAGCGATATTATCGATAAACCGAAATTCTGCTTTTTCAATTATTTGCTGCCCTCACCCCAGCCCTCTCCCATAGGGAGAAGGAGCATCATATGCTGAACTTCCTTATCTTTATGAAATTTGTCCTCATCGCACTTGGCTTCTACTACAGCCTGAAGGAGCGCAAATACCTGAAAGATATAATAAAACGTGGCCACGGCGGTTTCCATGACGGCAGCGATGGCGGCGGTGACAGCGATGGTGGCGGTGATTATGGCGGCAGCGACTGCGGCGGTGGCGGCGATTGTGGCGGCGGTGGCGACTAACTGCCCAAAACCTGCCCGGACGGCAGGTTTTTTACCGTCTTCACCGCTTCGCGCAGGAAAACCGCGCCACATCGGGTATCCTTGCCCGCCCCAACCCCAATCCCGGAGACTCTTATGCCCGCCAACATCCTCGAAGTCGCCCTCGCCGCCAGCCCGGCGCGCCACTACCCCATCCACATCGGCCACGGCCTGCTCGCCGACGCCGCACTCATCGCCCAAAGCGCACCGCAGCGGCAAATCTGCATCGTCAGCAACGACGCCGTCGCCGCGCATTACCTCGCCCCGCTCGAAGCGGCGCTTGCAGACAAAGAGCGCATCACCGTCCGCTTGCCTGATGGAGAGACCCACAAAACGCTCGCCACTTGGGCGGGCATCCTCGACGCGCTGGTCGAAGCGCGCTACGACCGCGATTGCCTCGTCATCGCTCTCGGTGGCGGCATCGTTGGCGACATCGCCGGATTCGCCGCTGCCAGTTACCAGCGCGGCGTCGCCTGCCTGCAAATCCCGACCACCCTGTTGGCGCAGGTGGATTCCTCCGTCGGCGGCAAAACCGGGGTGAACCACCCGCAGGGCAAGAACCTCATCGGCGCCTTCCATCAGCCGCAGGCGGTCATCATTGACACCGCGACGCTCGCCACCCTGCCGCCGCGCGAATTTGCCGCGGGCATGGCGGAAGTCATCAAATACGGCCTCATCAACAGCGCCGATTTCTTCGCCTGGCTGGAAGCTCACCGTGACGCCATCGCCGCGCACAATCCGGCGACGCTGCAAACGATGATTGCCCGTTGTTGCGCCGCCAAAGCGGCCATCGTCGCCGCTGACGAGCGCGAAAGCGGCCAGCGTGCGCTGCTCAATTTCGGCCACACCTTCGGCCACGCGCTGGAAGCGCTCACTGCCTACCGGCGCTGGAAACACGGCGAATGCGTCGCCATCGGCAGCGTCATCGCCTGCCGCCTCGCCGCCCGCCTGGGACGCATTAGCGACGACGAGGTTGACCGTGCCGCCGCCCTCTTTGCCGCCTTCAACCTGCCGACCACCGTCCCGGCGGACCTCACCACCGACGCCATCCGCGACAAAATGCAGCTCGACAAAAAAACACGCGGCGGCCAACTGCGCCTCGTGCTGCCGCAGCGCTTCTGCGACAGCGGCATTGACCGCGACATCAGGGAAGCCGACATTGCGGCGGCGATAGACGCCTGCCGGGCATGAGCGCCCTGCCCCATTTGATGCAGCCCGACTGGAACGACGTCCACCATTTCACCGTGCTGGTGGAGCGGGAAACGCTCACCGCCGCCGCAGAAGCGCTGAACGTACAGCACAGTACCGTGTCGCGCCGCATCGAGCGATTGGAGCAAACGCTGGGGTTGCGCCTGTTTGACCGCATCGGCAAACGCTATCTTTTGACCGAAGACGGCGCGCGCCTCTACCAGCACGCGCGCGGCCTCGCCACCGATATGCAGCAACTGGGACGCATCGCGCGCGAGACGGTGCAGGCGATGAGCAAAGTGATTGTCAGCGCGCCGCCGCTGATTGCCAAAGGATTGTTGATGCCACATTTCGCGGAATTTCGCCGCCGCCAGCCGCGCATCTGCCTCACCCTGCACAGCGAGGTGCAACTGAGCAATCTGCACCGGCGCCAGGCGGATATTGCGCTGCGCCTGGTCCGCCCCGCACAAAACGACCTCGTCGCCCGCCGCCTGCGCCCAGTACATTACCGTCTTTACGCGCACCGTGATTATCTGCGCCATACCGCCCGCGCCGACTGGAGTTTTCTCACTCTGGATCCCGTCGGCGCGCACGGCCTGTGGTTGGCCGAGACCCTGGCGCAGGAGCAAACCGCTTTCATCTGCAACGATTTCGGCCTCATCCGCGACGCGGTGGCACAACAATGTGGCATCGGCCTCCTGCCTGATTTTTGCGTCCGCCGCGAAGACCCGTTCTGCCAAGTCACACTGGGCGATGCGCCGACCGAATTTGCCGCCACGCTCTATCTCGTGCTGCACGAAGGGCTGCGCCATGCGACAAACATTCGCGCCGTCGCCGATTTCCTCGTGGAAAAACTGGAAGAAAAAACAAAATGAAGGGCGAACAGCAGCAGGCGCCAAACAGAGCGCAGCCCCGTCTGGCATTGCCGTATAACCAATTGAACAAAACGCGGGCGACGGTATAAACTGCCGCCCTTTACCCGCCCCCGGAACTACCATGTTTCTCCTCCTGTCCAACGACGACGGCTACCTCTCGCCCGGCCTGCGCCAACTGGCCGATGCGCTCGCCAGCGAAGCGACACGCATCGCCGTCATCGCCCCCGACCGCGATTGCAGCGGCGCGAGCCACTCGCTCACCCTCAAACGCCCGCTATCCGTCACCGACCACGGCGCGGGTATCTGGAGCGTGGACGGCACCCCGTCGGACTGCGTTCACCTCGCGCTTACCGGCTACCTCGACACCCTGCCCGACATGATCATCTCCGGCATCAACCACGGCGCCAACATGGGCGAAGACGTCCTCTACTCCGGCACCGTCGCCGCCGCCTTTGAAGGACACAACCTCGGCCTGCCCGCCATCGCCGTCTCCAGCACCGCGCACCACCCGCAACACCTCGACAGCGCCGTCAAAACCGTCATCGACCTCTACCGCCACCTCACCGCGAACCCCTTGCCGCGCAACACCTTCCTCAACATCAACATCCCCGATCTGCCCTACAAAGACCTCAAAGGCTACCGCGCCACCGTCCTCGGCGCGCGCCACCCTGCGGGTCCCCTGCAAGAAACCAAAAACCCGCGCGGCAAAACCCAATTCTGGATCGGCTCGGCGGGCAGCCGCGTCGAAGGCAACGAACAAACCGACTTTCACGCCGTCGAAAACGGCTACATCTCCGTCACCCCGCTCCAGTTCGACCTCACCGCCCACCGCGAACTGCCCGACCTCGCCGCCTGGCTGGAGCACAGCCGATGAAACACGCCCTGCCGCTCATCCTCTGCGCCCTCATCCTTGCCGCGTGCAGCAGCGGCTACCGCGCGCCCACCGCTACCCAACTGCACGGCCAGCGCGGCGCACTGCGCCCCGGCGGCGACTACACCGTCCGCCCCGGCGACACCCTCTTTGGCATCGCCTGGCGTTACGGCCTTGACATCCAGGAACTGGCCAACTGGAACAGCATCAGCGACCCCAACCACATCCTCGTCGGCCAACGCCTGCACACCACCCCGCCGCGCGGCGTTGCGCTCCGCCCCGTTCACATCCCGCAAATCAGCAGCAACGGCCAACCCGGCTGGAGCTGGCCGACCCGTGGCCGCGTCATCAGCGAATACAACGCCAACAGCCCCGGCGGCAAAAACCTCAAAATCGGCGGCAGCCTCGGCCAACCCGTCAACGCCGCCGCAGACGGCGAAGTCGCCTATGTTGGCAGCGGCCTCACCGGCCTCGGACGCGCCGTCGTTATCCGCCACGGCAACGTCTTCGCCGCCTACGCCTACCTCGACAACATCCGCGTCAAAGAAAAACAACACGTCCAGCGCGGCCAACAAATCGCCAGCATGGGCATCGGCCCGCAAAACACCCCGGCGCTCTACTTTGAAACCCGCCAGGGCAGCCAGACCGCCAACCCCTACAGCTACATCGGCACCACCCCGCGCTACTGAACCCGCATGAACTACCAGCACCACACCCACCACAGCGAAGAAACCTACCACCACTTCTTCCGTGTGCGCCGCTACACCGTCAGCTACGAAAGCTTCCGTGGCGGCATGATCGAACACGTCGAACGCGAATGCCTTGGCGGCAGCCACCACGTCGTCGCCGCCCTGCCTTACGACCCCGAACGCGGCCGCATCATCCTCGTCGAACAATACCGCATCGGCGCGATGGTCGCGGGCGAAAACCCCTGGCAATACGAAATCGTCGCCGGCTTCATGGACGCGGACGACCCCTCGCCCGAAGCCAGCATCCAGCGCGAACTCGAAGAAGAAATCGGCACCCGCGCCCGCCGCCTCGAACACATCCACACCTACCTCGGCAGCCCTGGCGGCAGCGCAGGCCGTACCCACCTCTACCTTGCCGAAATCGACAGCAGCCAAATCACCCCCTACACCGGCCTCCTTGACGAAGGCGAAGACATCGCCGTCCACAGCCTGCCTTACACAACCGCCCTCGACTGGCTCGCCCAGGGCAAACTCGACAACGCCAACACCCTCATCGCCATGCAGGCCTTCCTCCTGCGCCACCCCCAATAACCACACGAGGCATCCACAGCATGAACCCCAAAACCACCCTGCGCGGCATCCTCCTCGCCGCCCTCCTCGCCGCCGCCCTGCCCGTCGCCCACAGCGCTCCGGCCAAAACCGCCGCCAAACCGGCAGCAACCAAACCGGCCACCAACAAAACCGCCGCAACAAAACCCGCGACCAACAAAACCCCCGCCAAACCCACCCCGGCCAAAGCGGCACCAGCCAAAACCACGACCAAAACCACTGCGGCCAAACCGGCTGCCCCCGGCAAAACCGCCGCCAAAGCGGACAACAACCCCAAAAAAACCGCGAAAACCACCGCGGCCACCAACAAACCCGCCGCCAAAAACGACAAAACCAAAGACACCAGCAAAACCGCGACAGCCAAAAACGACAAAACTAAAAACACCGCCAAAACCACGACAGCCAAAAACGACAAAAGCAAAGACACCGCCAAAACCACCACAACCAAAACCGACAAACCCACCGCCAAAAACAACCCCTGCGGCGACCAGCGCCTGGCCGCCTTGAGCGCCGCGCGCGAAGGCAAACTGGACGCCCTCAAAAAATACCACGACCAAAAATGCCCCTTTAACATCACCGACACCAGCGGCCTCACCCCCTACGACCTGGCCACCCTGAACGGCCACAAAAACATCACCGACTGGCTCATCCAAAACAAACACGCCAAAAAAGACCAGCACAGCAGCGCCTACACCAAAACCCTGCAAACCAGCCTGAACTTCCTCGGCTACAACGCCGGCCCCGCCAACGGCAAAACCACCGCCGCCACCACGGCCGCCATCAAGGCCTACCAAAAAGCCAACGGCCTTGCGACCACCGGCAAAACCGACCCCAGCTGGCTACCCGGCCTGAACACCCAAATCAACAAAAAACTCCAACAAAAACTGCGCGCCGAAGGCTACGACACCGGCGGCAGCAAAGGCATCATCGGCGCCAAAAGCCAAAACGCCATCCAGGAATACCGGAAAAAACACAAACTGGGTACCAACGACAACCCGCAAGACAGCCAACTCCTTGCCCAACTCATGAACGGCGACAAACCCGCAGCCAAAAACGACAAAACCAAAGAAACCGCCGCCGCCAAACGCCCGCCGGCCAGCATCGCTGCGCCCGACCTCGACCGCCGCGACGCCGAACAACGCGCGACCGAAGCCGCCGAACAACAACAAGCCGAAGCCATCGCCCGCCGCCAGGCCGAAGAACGCGAACCTGCCGTGCCGCTTGCACCGCCGCCCGTCGCCGTTGACCACGCCGCCGCCGACCTCGCTACCGCCAACCTCCAGCGCGCTGCCGCCGAACGCCAGGCCGCACTGACCCGCCAGGAAAACGAACGCCGCGCCGCCATCGCCCGCCAGGCACAACAAGAAGCGCGCCGCCGAGCCGCAGCCGCCGACCAGGCGACCCTCGAACTCGAACAACAAACCGCTGAACGCCAAAGCGCCGCCCGCCTTGCCGCCGAACAAAACGCGCAGACACAACCCGCTATCGCCCGCGCCGAAGCCGAGCGCCAGGTCGCCCTCGCCCAACAACAAGAAGCCCAGCGCCAACAAGCCGAAGCCGCGCGCGCCCGCCTTGCCGCCGCCGAAAACGCCCGCCAACAGGCCGAGGCCGATCGCGCCCGCTTCCGCGCCGAAGCGACCCAGCGCGCCCAACAAATCGCCGCCACCCGCCAAACCACCAGCGCCGACGCCACCGTCCTGCGCCCGGCGGCGACCACCCCGCTGCTCGCCCAAAACAGCCCGCGCCCGGCCAACGCACTCGCCGCCGTCGCCACCCCGACCGCCACCAGCGTTCCCGCGCCTGCCGCCGCTGCGCCGAAAACCCGCAGCAAACCCGGCTTCAACCGCATCAGCGGCAGCCTCAACATGGGCGGCAACGGCAGCATGGTCACCCACTGCACCATCAACGGCCAGAACATCGACCCCGGCTGGTGCCAACAATACTACCCGGACGGCAGCGGCAAACAATGCAACGCCGTCATCAGCGGCAGCGGCAGCGTCGTCTCCCTCACCTGCAAATAACCCGCCGCCCTGCCCTGCTGCGAATCCCGGCGCGCCCTGCGCCGCGCAGCAGGCGGCCCTTGCAAACAGCCCCTGAGCATACGCAGGGGCATCTTTTCCCCACCCGTGAAAATCCTGCACACCGCCGACATCCACTTGGGGCGCAACCTCTACGGCCGCCGCCGCCACCACGAATTTGCCGCCTTCCTCGACTGGCTCGCCGCCACCCTTGATGCCGAGCACATTGACGCGCTCATCATCGCGGGCGACCTCTTCGACAGCACCACCCCGCCGACACAAAGCCAGGCGCAGTACTACCAGTTCCTGGGGCGCATCGCCGCCGGATACTGCCGCCACATCATCATCACTGCGGGCAACCACGACTCGCCCGCCTTCCTCGACGCCCCGCGCGACATCCTGCGCGCGCTCAACGTCCACATCATTGGCGCGGCACGCGACCCCGCCGACGAAGTGCTGCTGCTCAAAGACCGCGACGGTGCGACGGAAGCCATCGTCTGCGCTGTCCCCTATTTGCGCGAACGCGACCTGCGCACGGCAGACGCGGGCGAAAGCGCCGCCGACAAAAGTGCGAAACTGCTCGACGGCATCCGCGCCCACTACGCCGCCGCCGTCGCCCACGGCGAAACCCTGCGCGGCGGTGCCGAGCTGCCGCTCATTGCCACCGGCCACCTCTACACCGCAGGCGGCGAAACCAATGAAGCACACGACCACGAAATCGGCACGCTGGCGCACGTTCCGGCGGACGCCTTCCCCGCCGCCATCGACTACCTCGCCCTTGGCCACATCCACCGCGCGCAGCGCATCGGCGGCAACGAAAGCCGCCGCTACAGCGGCTCACCCTTGCCGCACACCTTCGCCGAGGCCGAACAGCCGCGCAGCGTCTGCCTTGTCGAATTTCACGGACGCCGCGCCAGCGTCCGCCCGCTGGCCGTGCCCGTATGGCAAAAACGCGCCCGCCTGCGCGGCGACCTGCCTGCCCTTGAAGCCCGCCTGACGGAACTCGCGGCGACAGGCGACAACATCTGGCTGGAAATCCACTACGACGGCGACGCCATCGCCGGTGGCATTCACGAACAGCTACACGCGCTCACCGCCGACACTCGTCTGGAAATCCTGCGCATCAAAAACGAGCGCATCCGCGAGCGCGTCCTCGCCCAACACCGCGCCGACGAAACCCTCGGCGACCTCAACCCGCTTGACGTCTTCGAGCGCTGCCTTGATGCGCACGACGTCCCCGCCGCACAGCGCGACACGCTGCGGCAGAGCTACCACGAAATCCTCAACCAACTCCCGCCACCATGAAATCCCTCCTCGTCCTCGGCAGCAGCAACATCGACCATATCGCACAAATGGCCGCCTTTCCCAAAAGCGGCGAAACCCTGCACGGCGACCATTACCACCGCGCCTACGGTGGCAAAGGCGCGAACCAGGCCGTAGCCGCTGCGAAAAGCGGCGCGCCGACCCGCTTCATCAGCGCCTTTGGCAACGATACCGCGGGCGGTGAACTGCGCAACCATCTCGAACGCCTCGGCATTGACTGCGACGGCAGCAAAACCGTCGCCGACAGCACCGGCATGGCGATGATCTGGCTCAACCACGCCGGCGAAAACCGTATCGTCGTCATCGCCGGGGCCAATGCTGCGCTGGACGCCGCCCACGTTGAACGCGAGCAGGCGCACATCGCGGACGCGGGCATCCTGCTGCTGCAACTGGAAACCCCGCTCGATGGCATCATCCGCGCCGCCACCATCGCCCGCGCCCACGGCGTGCGCACCATTCTCAATCCCGCCCCCGCCGCCGAACTGCCGCGCGAACTGCTCGCCAACCTCGACCTCATCACCCCGAACGAAAGCGAGGCCGAACGCCTCACCGGCATCGCCGTCGCCGACGAAATGAGCGCCGCCCGCGCCGCGACCGCCCTGCACGCACAAGGCGTGCCGACCGTACTCATCACCCTCGGCAGCCGCGGCGTCTATGCGAGCATCAATGGCCACGGCGCGCTACACCCCGCTTACCGCGTCAAGCCGGTTGATACCACCGCCGCGGGCGACACCTTCAACGGCGCGCTTGCCGCCGCCCTCCTGCGCGACGAACCGCTGGCGCAGGCCATCGCCTGGGGACAGGCCGCCGCCGCGCTTTCCGTACAAAAACTCGGCGCGCAACCCTCCATCCCGGACAGCGCCGCCATTGCCACCTTCTTACAACAGCACTCCTAACGTTTCCCTAAAAAACGCTTCCTACAATGCGCGCCATCGGAAGCAAACACGCCGCCGATGAACCCAAAACCTAATAGGAGTTAGCAAATGACCAAAACCCTCACCGCCTTCGGCCTCGCCGCACTCTGTGGCAGCAGCCTCGCCTTCGCCGGACACGGCCACGGCCACAAAGGCCTCGCCGCGCTGGAGCAAAGCAAAATCAGCGCCGCCCAGGCCATTGCCACCGCCGAAAAAGACACCGGCGCCACTGCCGACAGCATCGACCTCAAACTGAAACGCGATGCCGTCATCTACGAAATCGAACTGTTCGACAGCGCGCAGGAATACGAAATCCGCATTGACGCCACCAGCGGCGAAATCCTCAGCCGCAAGAGCGGACAAAAAGCCAACCCGCCCGCCAAAAGCGCAGTCAGCCTGAGCCAGGCGATAGAAACCGCCGAAGGCCAGGGCAAAGGCAAAGTCGTTGAAGCCGAGCTGGAAGGCCGCCGTGACGGCAGCGTCGTGTACGAAACCAAAGTCATCGGCAGCGACGGCAGCCGTTACGACATCGACGTCAGCGCCAGCGACGGCAAAGTGCTGCGCAGCGAAGCACGTCCCGGCAAACACGGCAAACGCCCGCCAGCCGGCGCCCCGGCGGCACAACCTGCTGACGCAAGCGCTCCCGCTCCGGCAGCACAATAAGCGATAACCGCAAACATCCCATGACGTAAAGCAAGGGGCGGTCAGGACAACCTGACCGCCCTTTTGGCAAAACAGCTCTGGGAACCTGTTTGAAGTCTGCGGGTAAAAGCGGAATTTCCCCTCCCTCGCAGGGCGAAGCCCGCAGCGGGCGGGTTTCGTGCGTAGGATGTGTGTCGGCTACGCCGACACGTACCCTACGCACGGAATTCGCCATAGCGTACGCCCCGGCGCATTGTTCGCGTCATGGCGACGATATTGTGGTGGCGGGGTAATTGCTATAAACAAGGCCGGATTACTCCGGCCTTTCTCCTTCCCGCCACAAGCCATCGAACCACGCTGCCAGCGTCGCCGTCCGCAGCGTATCGCGTCCCCAGCGCGGATGGTGCAGCGCACGCATCCAGCGTAGCGGTCGCACCGCCGCCTCAATCGCTCCCAACACCTCCGGCGGCAGCGTGCCTGTATGGGCGCGCCAGCGGCGGGCGGCATCCGCCAGCGTACCCTGCGCCTGCAACAGCCACAGCGTCGAATGCAGATAGCAGAGATAATCGCGGCTGGCGCAGGCAGTAAATGACAGCACCTGACCGGGGTCTTCCTCAAAATCAATAAAGCCGACCGCGCCGTCATCACACAGCAGCATATTGCGCGCAAATGCCTCGCTCAAATAACCGCCGCGCGCGTGTACCGCGCCGATGGCGTCCAGCCCCTGCTGCCAGCGCGCGATGCCGTCGCGTTCCATCGCGGCGAGCAGCGTCTCCTCGCCCAAATGCGAAAACATCAGCCCCTCCGCCGCCTGCGCCAACAGCCGCGGCACACGCACGCCCAATGCCGCCAGTGCCTGCAAACGCGCTGCCTCCGTCGCAATCACCGCGCGCCCGCCCGGATGCGGAACCGGCTCCAGCGCTTCCAGATGCAGCCCGTGTGCAAACAGCCCCAGCAGTGCATAACGCCATTTGGCAATGCGTTTGCCCGCCTTGCGTACCCAGACCCGCTCGCCGTTTTCCAGCCAATAAGCGGCAATATTGCCCGACTGTTGCGGCAATCGCGCCGCCAGCGCCTGCGCATAATCAAAAACCATCACGCCTGTCCGTAAAAAGAAAAGCACGCACCATAGCGCCGCCCGCGCCCGCACGCAAGGCGCCGCTTGACCATGCCACGATGACAGGCCGCATACTCCGTCGCCCACACTCACGGAGCCTTCCATGACAAAAGCCATCATCCTCCACGGCTACGGCGCGACGCCGGGCGATCACTGGTTTCCCTGGCTGCAACAACAATTGCAGGCGGCGGGCATCGCCACCACTGTCCCCGCCCTGCCCGATGCCGAACAGCCCGACTTCGAGCGCTGGCAACAGGGACTCGCCGCCGCCATCGGCACTGCGGACGCCGCCACCCTGCTCATCGCGCACAGCCTCGGCACGCTGTCGCTGCTGCATTACCTGAGCGCGACCCGTCCGGAACAAGTCGGCGGCATCATCCTCGTCGCCGGCTTCGGCGCGCGCCTGCCCGAACTGCCGACCATCGGCGGTTTCAACATTGACGCCTATATCGACCGCGCCCGCCTCGACGACGCCGCGCTACGCGCGATGACGCCGCACATCCACCATCTCATCAGCGACAACGACTACGTCGTCGCCCCCGCCAACAGCGACGCGCTGGCGACGCGCCTCGGCGGCACCGTGCATCGCGTGGCAAATGCCGGACATTTCCTCGCCGCCGATGGCATCACCACCCTGCCCGCCGCCTGGCAGGCCGTTCAACAAACCCTGGGAGCATAAACCATGTTCAAAATCATCATGTTGGTCAAGAAAAAAGCGGGCATGAGCGACGCCGAATTTCGCACCCGCTGGCACGCCCATTCCGAAAAAGTGCTGGCCCTGCAGGAAACCCTGCACATTCGCGGCTATGCGAAAACGCTGCCGCCGGCCGACCAACCCGCGACGATGCGCGACACTCTGCCCTTTGCCTGGGACGCGCTGGGCGAACTCTGGTACGACAGCCGCGAGGCGTTCAGCCAGGCACGCGCCACCGCCGCCGGGCAGGCGGCACTCGCCACCCTGCGCGCCGACGAGGCGACTTTCGTCGATCTGACGCAATCGGTGCTGTGGTTTGGCGAGGAGGAGCGGGTCATCTGAGCGTCCATGCATAAGAACGCTCATAAAAATCCCCGCGTGATGCGGGGATTTTTGTGGGTAAGCGCTTACAGCTTTTTGCAGTTAGCGTAATAGGTGACGGTTGCCGGCCAGTCGCTGAAGATGCCGCTGATGCCGACGTCTTTGGCGAGTACGTCCAGATATTTGTAGATGTCGCCGTCTTTCTTACCGTGGTTTTCGATGCCGGTGAAGTACCAGCCGCCGCCGCGCGCCAGCGGGCCGGAGCGCTCCAGCGTCCAGGTAATCAGCTTGAAGCCGTTTTCTTTTGCCGCCTTGGCATAGTCGGAGGGGACAAGTTTGCCGCCTTCGTCTTTCACCAGCATTGGCATCGCGGGCGACAAATAATTCAGTCCGGCTTTGCGCCATTCCGGCATTTCCTTGATGCGGGCAGCGGTATCTAGGGTTTCGTCGAGATAAACCGCCTGTTTGCCAAATTCGCCGCCGTTTTTCAGCCAGTAGCGGATGACTTCCGGCTGGAAGGATTGCGGGTAAACGTCGCTGGCGGGAACTCCGGCGGCGGTGTAATCGTCCAGCATTTTTTGTGCGTATTGTTCGAGGGTGAATCCTTCAAACGGCATGGCGACGACCGGTTCTTTTAATTCGGGGGTCATTTTGACGCCGAGCTGTTTGAACAGCTCAATGCTTTCTTTGTGCGTCATCAGCTCGCCGTTTTGCGCGTAAAGGTTGGTGCGCCAGTCCGGGGTGGCGTCCATGTATTCTTCAACGGTGCGCGCGCCTTTGTTGCCGCCGTCCATTTTGCCTTTCAGGGTTTTGAATTCGGCGAGGGTGATGTCTGAGGTGCGGCATTCGACTTCGGCTTCTTTCACCAGTTTGCCGCTCGCATCGTATTCCGCCGGTTTGAACGGCACGCTGCATTTGGCGGCGAGCGGGGTGGCGAGGATGTTGGTGGTGTTGTGCAGGTCGTTTTGCGCATGGCGGCAGACGAGTTCTTTGTCTTTGGTGAAGGCGACGTCGCATTCGAGGATGCCCGCGCCTTCACGCGCGCCGGCGAGGTAGGAATCGCGGGTGTGTTCGGGGAACATCAGCGAGGCGCCACGGTGGCCGATAGAAAATTCGGTTTTTTGCGGGGTTTGTTGGGCGCAGGCGAGCAGCTCCTGCTTGAGCGCGCCGTCTTCGAGGTTGTCGATGAGGAAGAACGGGCGCACGCCGTAGGTCAGCGGCTGCTGTTGTTCCGCTTGGGCGGTCGCGGCGAGGGCGGCGAGGATGGTGAGGGTCAGGGTTCGTTTCATGTTGGTCTCCGGTGTGAATTTGCGGGTATTTTACGCCTGTTTTTGCGGTTTTTTTTTGTGGAATTTGGTGGTTTTCCTCAAACATTCACTTTTTCGGTGATTTACATACAGGGAAGCGCTAAAGGTGTATGTAAATGCCAGCAGCGCGTAGGGGCGGTCAGGACAAAATCCGTAACCGCCCGCCCAACAGAAACGGGCGGTCTCTCGCTGCGCGAGCAATAACTTGTCGCTGCGCTAACCGCCCTACCAGAGCCATTTACATACACCTGGGCGCTCAACCTGTATGTATATTCCGCAGCAAAAAGGGGAAACCTCACGGTTTCCCCTTTGCTTTGGCGCATGAAGCGCTTATTTCACCAGCCGTTCTTTTTCGGGAATTTTGGCTTTGTGTTTGCCTTCTTCGATGGTGGTGATCAGCAGCAGGATGATGGCGATGACGCCGCCAGTCACCATGACGCGGAAGCCGCCATCCCAACCGAAGCGGTCGGCAGCCCAGCCGATGACGGCAGAGGCAGCGACGGTGCCACCGAGGTAGCCGAACAGCCCGGTGAAGCCTGCGGCGGTACCGGCGGCTTTTTTCGGTGCAAGTTCGAGCGCGTGCAGGCCGATGAGCATGACCGGGCCGTAGATGAGGAAGCCGACGGTGGTCATCAGGATGAAGTCGGTCAGTTGGTAGGGGTTTTTGTACCAGACGACGTCAGCGTATTCGGCGATGATGTTGCCTTGCGCATCGACCGGGGTGGCCGGGTTCAGCCACAGCGCGAGTACGGCAAGAGTCGTCAGAATCATGAAGATGACGCCCGTCAGGCCGCGACGTCCCTTGAAGACTTTGTCCGATACCCAGCCGCAAAGCAGCGTACCCGGTACGGCGGCGAGTTCGTAGATGGTGTACGCCCAGGCGGTGCCTTTGATGTCGAAGTGTTTGACTTCGCCCAAGTAAACCGGAGACCACTTCAGCACGCCGTAGCGGATGAGATAGACGAAGACGTTGGCGAGCGCGATGTACCACAGCAGGCGGTTTTTCAGGACGTAGGTGACAAAGATTTCCTTGGTGCTGAGGTTTTTCTCGGCGGTTTTCTCGTCGTAGTTTTCCGGGTAGTCGTTTTTCCACTGTTCAATCGGCGGCAGGCCGCAGGATTGCGGGGTGTCCTTCATCACGAAATAAACCGGCACGGCGAGCAGCATCGCCACCACGCCCGGATAGTACAGCGCTTGCCGCCAGACGTGCATCGCCTTGACGTCGGTGATGTCGGGGTGATTCTGCGCGAAGATGTAGGTCGCGAGCAGTACCATCGCGCCCGGCATCATGCCGCCGATGTTGTGCGCGCAGTTCCAGATGGAAACGATGGTGCCGCGTTCTTTTTTCGACCACCAGTGCACCATCGTCTTGCCGCAGGGCGGCCAGCCCATACCCTGGAACCAGCCATTGAGGAAGATGAAGGCGAACATGACGGCCACGCTGGAAGTCGCCCACGGCACCAGCCCCATCATCGTCATGCACAGGCCGGAGAGGAGCAGGCCGCAGGGCAGGAACGCCTTCGGATTGGAGCGGTCGGAGATGGATGCCATCAGGAATTTGGACAGGCCATAGGCGAGGCCGGTGCCGGTGCCGACGATGCCCAGTTGTGTTTTCGTGTAAAGCCCCGCTTCAATCAGGCCTTTTTGCGCGAGGTCAAAGTTGCCGCGCACGAAATAGTAGGCGGCGTAGCCGAAGAAAATACCGCCAAACACCTGCCAGCGCAGGCGGCGATAGGTGGGATCGACCTGTGCGGCCGGAAGGCGGGGAATTTCCGGCGACGGTTTGAATATGCCAATCATGGGTTGCTCCATTATGAGTTACGAATTTTCCGCAGTTCACGCGCGCGTGTGTGAACTGGCGCACGAATTTTAGCCGATTCTCACAGGCACGGTGCGTTTTTTTGCCATTATCTTGTGAATTTTATGTGGATAATTGAGGATATTAATGGCGACATGGCTGAATGTTGCTGTTTTTCAATCATTTGCCACCGCACGCAGCTCAATCTGCCCGTCCGCCGCGCCAACGCCTGACCGCGCCATTTGTCCGCCAAAATTACGGCTTGACGCCGCATGAGCGCTTGCGTACTGTTACCCGCCCGAATCAAGAGCAAGCAAGGCTATGGCGAAGAAAAAACATCATCTGAACGGTGCAGAAATCATCATCGAGGCGCTGCGGGAAGAGCAGGTGGAACACATTTTCGGCTACCCCGGCGGTGCCGTGCTGCACGTCTATGACGCGATTTACAAGCAGAAAGACATCACCCACATCCTCTCGCGGCACGAACAGGGCGCCATTCACGAGGCGGACGGCTACGCGCGCGCTTCCGGCAAGGTCGGCGTCGCCATCGTCACCTCCGGCCCCGGTCTCACCAACGCCGTGACCGGCATCGCCACCGCCTATGCCGATTCCATCCCGCTGGTCGTCTTTTCCGGGCAGGTGCCGTCGGCGCTGATTGGCAACGATGCCTTTCAGGAAGTGGATGCGGTCGGCATCACCCGCCCCTGCGTCAAGCACAGCTTCCTCGTCAAGGACGTGAACGAGCTGGCGCCGACCATCAAAAAGGCCTTTTACATCGCGCGCAGCGGTCGCCCCGGCCCGGTGCTGATTGACGTACCGAAAGACGTGACTGGCACTTTTACCTCCTTTTCCTATCCCGAAGGCATTGAAATGCGCTCCTATCAGCCGACGGTGGAAGGCCATGTCGGCCAAATCAAGCGCGCGCTGAAATCGCTGAAAAAAGCGGAAAGACCAATGCTCTATTTTGGCGGCGGCGTCATTCTTGATAATGCCTCGGAATTATTGACCGAATTTGCCCACCGTCTCAATCTCCCGGTGACGGCAACGTTAATGGGATTGGGCGGTTTCCCCGGTAATGATCCGCAATTCCTCGGAATGCTCGGTATGCACGGCACATACGAAGCCAACATGGCGATGCACCATTGCGACGTATTATTCGCGGTGGGCGCACGATTCGATGACCGCGTCACCGGCGACCTGAAAAAATTCTGCCCGAATGCGGAAATCATCCATGTCGATATTGACCCGTCTTCTATTGCAAAAAACGTCGTTGTCCATATCCCCATTGTTGGCTCGGTGCGCGCAGTTTTAAGCGAAATGCTGCGACAATTGGGCGAGGAAAAAGCAGATAAAGCACAAACCGCTGCCTGGTGGGAACAAATCACCCAATGGCGTGCCGTCAATTCATTGCATTATGCAAAAAGCGACGAACGCATCAAGCCGCAACAAGTTATCGAAACACTCTATAAGCTCACCGGCGGCAATGCCGTTATTGCTTCCGACGTCGGTCAGCACCAAATGTGGGTCGCACAATATTTCCCCTTCCACGAACCGCGCCGTTGGATTAACTCCGGCGGACTTGGCACGATGGGATTCGGTTATCCTGCGGCGATTGGCGCGAAAGTCGCCCGCCCTGATGAAGAAGTCTTCTGCATTACCGGCGACGGTTCCATTCAAATGATGATTCAGGAAATGACCACCGCCTTGCAATACAATATTCCGGTGAAAATCTTTTGCCTCAATAACGGTTATCTTGGCATGGTGCGCCAATGGCAGGAATTCTTCTACGACAAGCGCTATTCCATGAGCAACATGGAATGCCAGCCCGATTTTGTCAAACTCGCTGAAGCCTATGGCCATTGCGGCGTGCGTATCGAAAAACCGCAAGAGTTGGAAAGCAAACTGCGTGAAGTCATCGCCATGAAAGACAAGACCGTCTTCGTCGATATCATTACCGATCCGGGCGAAAACGTTTACCCGATGATTCCCGCTGGCGGCGGTCAGGCAGAAATGATATTGGGGCCCAGTTGCAGCCTCAACCAGGATAGCGACAGTCAAGAAATGGTGCTGGTATGAATAACAAAAGACACGTCATCTCCCTCCTCATGGAAAACAAGGCAGGCGCCCTTTCGCGCGTCGTTGGCCTCTTTTCCGCGCGCGGTTTTAACATCGAAAACCTGAATGTCGCCCCTACGCAGGACGAAACCATCTCCCGCCTGACACTTGTCACCTATTGCGACGAAAAACTGATAGAGCAAATCAACAAACAGCTCAACAAACTGATAGAAGTCATCAAGCTGGTAAACCTCAGCGATGCCGAATTTGTTGACCGGGAAATGCTGCTCATCAAAATCCATGCCGATGCCAAACACCGTGGCCATTACCTGCAATTGGCGGAAGCCTTCCGCGCGCGCGTCATCGCCATTACCCCGACCACCATTATCTTTGAAGTCACCGGCTCGCAGCGCAAACTCGACGCCTTTATCGACGTACTGGAATCCGACATCATCGTGGAAATGGCGCGCACCGGCATGACCGGCCTCGCTGCGACCGGTTCAGGCAAATGTCTGGAATTGTAATGCTGGCCGATAACACCTTAATCAACGACATCAAGGCGATTATCGCCGGGGCGCGTGAACAGGCGGTGCGTGCGGTCAATCACGAACGCACCCTGATGTATTGGCATATCGGTCAGCGCATCTTTGAAGAAGAACAGCGCGGGCAGGAACGCGCCGATTACGGAACCTATCTGGTACAAATGATTGCCGAACGGCTGCAACCGGAATTTGGCAGTGGTTTTTCCAAGCGGCAAATCAGTTACTGCCGCCAACTCTACCGCACGTTCCCAATTGTGCACGCACTGCGTGCGCAATTGAGTTGGACCCAGTACAAAATGCTGTTATCCATTGATAACGAAGACAAAAGGGAGTTCTACATCGCCGAAAGCGTGAAAAACAACTGGTCTTCGCGCCAACTGGAACGACAAATCAACAGCCAGCTATATGAGCGGCTGCTGCTCAGCAACGACAAAGAAAGCGTGTTGGCTGTCGCCCGCAATGAACGCCAACCGGTGAATCCGAAAGAAATCATCAAAGATCCGATGGTGCTCGAATTTCTCGGCTTGCAACGTGAAGCGGCGTATTACGAAAAAGATTTGGAAGGTGCCATCATCAGTCATTTGCAAGAATTTCTGCTGGAGCTGGGCAACGGTTTTACCTTTGTCGCCCGGCAAAAAAGATTGCATCTCGATGGCGATGAATTTTTTGCCGATTTGGTGTTGTATAACCGTCTGCTGCAATGCTTCGTTATCGTCGAAATCAAAACGCACAAACTGACGCATCAGGATATTGGCCAGTTACAAATGTACGTCAATTACTACGATCGCATCGAAAAACTGCCGCATGAAAATCCGACCATCGGCATCCTGCTGTGCGCCGACAAAAACGATGCCGTGGTCAAATTCAGCCTGCCGGAAGGCCAGCAACAAATCATTGCCAGCCAATACCGCCTCTATCTGCCTTCGGAAGAAATATTGCTGGCAGAAATGCACAAAGAAATTGCCGAATTTGAACAACGCGAAAACGGCAATCCCGATTTCCCCCTTCAATAACACAGGAGCAACCATGAAAGTCTATTACGACAAAGACGCCGACATGAGCGTACTGCAAGGCAAAACCGTCGCCATTTTGGGCTACGGCTCACAAGGCCACGCGCACGCCAATAACTTGAACGAAAGCGGCGTGACCGTCGTCGTCGGTTTGCGCGAAGGCGGCGCAAGCTGGAAAAAAGCCGTTAATGCCGGACTCACCGTCAAACCGGTTAAAGAAGCCGTCAAAGGCGCGGATGTCGTCATGATACTGCTGCCCGATGAAAACATCGCCGAAGTCTATCGCGACATCGAAGCGGACATCAAAAAAGGCGCCGCCCTCGCCTTCGCCCACGGCTTCAACATTCACTACGGCCAGGTCGCGCCGCGCAAAGATTTGGACGTCATCATGATTGCGCCAAAAGCCCCCGGCCACACCGTGCGTTCCACCTATCAAGGCGGCGGTGGCGTGCCGCATCTGATTGCCGTCGAACAAAACGAAAGCGGCAAGGCACGCGATATAGCACTTGCCTATGCAGTCGCCAATGGCGGTGGCAAAGCGGGCATTATCGAAACCAGCTTCAAAGAAGAAACCGAAACCGATTTGTTCGGCGAACAGGCGGTACTCTGCGGCGGCGTGGTTGAACTCATCAAAGCCGGATTTGAAACGCTGGTCAATGCCGGATACGCCCCGGAAATGGCCTACTTTGAATGCCTGCACGAAATGAAGCTCATCGTCGATTTAATTTATGAAGGCGGCATCGCCAATATGAATTACTCCATTTCCAATAACGCCGAATTTGGCGAATACGTCACCGGTCCGGAAGTCATTAATGACGAAAGCCGTTACGCGATGGAGGAATGCCTGAAAAACATTCAAAACGGCGAATACGCCAAACGCTTTATCACCGAATACAAAGTAGGCGCGCCGTCCATGACCGCCCGCCGCCGCCAGAATTCCGAGCATCAAATCGAAATCGTCGGCGCGAAATTACGCGAGATGATGCCGTGGATCAAGGCAAACCGCCTGGTCGATCAGGAAAAAAACTAAACTCCTCTGGTAAATCCGCCGCCGTTCCGCACGGCGGCTTTTTCATGAAAAAACTTATGCGCCAACTCATTGCCCGCCGCGCCCAATTTCTCGCCGCCATCCGCGCCTTTTTCGCCGCGCGTGGCGTGCTGGAAGTCGATACTGCGCAACTGCGCCCCTGCGGCGTTACCGACCCGCAGCTGGTTTCGCTCGCCGCCAGCGGCGGTTATCTGCAAACTTCGCCCGAATACGCGATGAAAATCCTGCTGGCGCAGGGCGCGGGCGACATTTACCAACTGGCGCACGTCTTCCGTGGCGAGGAACAGGGGCGCAAGCACCGGCGCGAGTTCATGCTGCTCGAATGGTACCGCGCAGGCTTTGACCATCTGCGCCTGATGGACGAAGTGGCGGCTCTCGTGCGCGAACTGCTGCCCGCCTGCCGCGACTGGCCGCTGCGCCGCATCGCTTACGCCGATGCCTTCCGCCGCCATCTCGGCATTGACATCGGCCAGACGGATGATGCCGGACTGCGCGCCCTCTGCACCGCCCGCCTGCCGGAAAGCGCGGACTGGTCGCTCTCGCGCGACGGGATGCTTGACCTGCTCTTTACCCATTATGTTGAGTCGGAGCTGGGACGTGGCGCGCTGGAATTTCTCTGCGATTACCCGCCATCGCAGGCGGCGCTTGCCCGCATTATTGACGGCAAGGCTGCCCGTTTTGAGTTGTATATCAATGGATTGGAACTGTGCAACGGCTTTTGGGAACTCAGCAATGCCGCCGAACAGCGCGCCCGTTTCCTCGCCGACAACCGCGAGCGCGCGCAACTGGGGTTGCCGGAAATGCCGCTGGATGAAGACTTTCTCGCCGCGCTGGAACACGGCCTGCCCGATTGCGCCGGCGTCGCCCTCGGTGTGGACCGCCTGCTGATGCTCGCCTGCAACGCAGAACATATTGATGAGGTGATGTTGCCCGGCTGAATCCCGACAAATAGCTCATATAGCGATACACCTAAAGCCTCAGACAAGGTGCATTGCTATAAAAAAACGGCGGGATTGCCCCGCCGTTTTTTTATACGCTGCATTTCAATCATCATCGTCGTCATGGCGACGGCGGGAAAAGATTTTTTTCATGGCATAAAGTCCGCCCGCGACCGCCACAATAATAATTTTGCTGAATTTGGCAATAAAGGCGATGATGACCGCAATCAGGCCAAATTTCTTCGCTGCCGCCGCGCCGACAATCAGTGCGGTCAGGCCGTATTCCGCAGTTTTGTCCGTCTTCGGATTGTAATCCTCGTAGCGGTTGCCCGGATTGAAGGTAATGGTATTGAGTAATTCGTTGGCGCTTTTTTGTGTTTTTTCCAGATTGTTGTTGGAATCGGCCAGGGTAATGGCGATGATGTCTTTGCGCCCCAGGGCAATAATGCTGTAGTTGATAATGGTCTGCGGGTCATTGCCGCTATGCACGTTCAATGCCCAAATCAGGCGGTGATTGGCGCGATCATAATGTGGTTCCTGCGCCCAGCCATCCACGTGCAATTCGGTCACGCCCCGCTTGCGGCGACTTTCGTTTTCTTTTTTCTCGCCTTCCCGGATAAGTTTCATCAGTTTGTCTGCTTTAATCTCCTCCGCATCGTCATCCTTGATATGACCGGTATCAGCATGCTGAATGTCGGCAAACCATTCGTCGGCGGCATTGATAATAATGCCGTAGCGATTCGGGTCGGCGCCATTGCCGCGTTTTTCCATAAGATTATTCGCGGGTTCTTTGCCAAAGAAGGCGATATTGTCATTGGCAGGCAATTGCAATGTTGCCTCACTGCCGAGGGCAATGCTTTTTGGCCCCATTTCTGCCTGTGCCATCAGCGCGAGAAATTCGGCATCGCCGTCATCCTGCGATTGTGCAGGTGCGATGAGTGCGAAGCAGGCCAGCGAGACCAGCAGGGTATGCAGGATTTTTTTCATAAATGCTTCCTTGAAAATGGAGTGGGGAAAACCGCAAGATGCGGCGGCAACAGTTTAATATGAATGCCCCTATTTTTACGCGCCAGTTTGGCATCGCCCTATAACTTTTTGCTATTTCCGCCTGCCGCGTATCCCCGCTATTATCGCCCGCCCCTATTTGTCATTGGAGAATCCATGAGCCGTATTACTTTGCAAACCGTCGCCACCGCGCAAGACGCCGCCAAACCCCGCCTGCAAGCAGCGCTGGATGCCAACGGTTTTCTGCCGAACCTGCTCGCCGTGCTGGCCAACGCGCCGGGCGCGCTACAGATGTATCAGGAAGTGGGCAAAATCAATGCCGCCACCAGTCTGACGCCTGCCGAGATTGAGGTCATCCAGATTAGCGCGGCGGCGGCAAACGGCTGCGATTTTTGCGTCGCCGGGCATAGCAAAATCGCCAAACTGAAACTGCGGCTGGACGAGGCGACGGTCGCCGCGCTGCAACGGCGCGAACCGCTGGCAGACGGCAAACTCGCCGCGCTGCAGGCGTTCACGCTGGCGGTGATTGCCAACCGGGGCAAGGTTAATGACGCGGAATTGCAGGCGTTTTACGCCGCCGGTTATGGCGAGCAGCAGGCGCTGGAGGTGATTCTCGGCGTGGCGCTTGCCACTTTGTGCAATTACGCCAACAATCTGGCACAGACGGAAATCAACCCGGAATTGCAGGCGTTTGCGCCGTAATTTTTGCCGCCGGTTCAATGAGAAACGCCCCTTGCGGGGCGTTTTTTGTTGGTGGGGCAAGCCCCCCACCCTACGGATGCCGCACATCAGGCGCGGAAGGTAAAGCCTTCGCCTTCCCGGTAATCCACATGGACGGTGCTGCCGAGGACGAAGTCGCCAGCGAGGATGCGCTGTGCCAGTTTTTTGATGGTGGGGCAAGCCCCACCCTACGGATGCCGCACATCAGGCGCGGAAGGTGAAGCCTTCGCCTTCTTTATAGTCCACATGGACGGTGCTGCCGGGGACGAAGTCGCCAGCGAGGATGCGCTGTGCCAGCGGGTTTTCCAGATGGGTCTGGATGGCGCGTTTCAGCGGGCGTGCGCCAAAGACCGGATCGTAGCCGACTTCCACCAGTTGCGCGAGCGCTGCCGGGCTGATGTCCAGCCCCAAATCGCGTTCGGCGAGGCGTTTGCGCAGGCGTTGCAACTGGATGTTGGCGATGCCCTGCATATGTTCTTTGCCGAGGGCGTGGAAGACGACGGTTTCGTCGATGCGGTTGATGAATTCCGGACGGAAGTGGCTGGCAACCACTTCCATCACTGCCACTTTCATCGCCTCATAGTCGCCGCCGTTCATTTCCTGGATGAGGTGCGAGCCGAGGTTGGAGGTCATGATGATGACGGTGTTGCGGAAGTCCACGGTGCGCCCTTGGCCGTCGGTGAGGCGGCCGTCGTCCAGCACTTGCAGCAGGATGTTGAAGACGTCCGCGTGCGCTTTTTCGATTTCGTCAAAGAGGATGACGGAATAGGGGCGGCGGCGCACTGCTTCGGTGAGGTAGCCGCCTTGGTCGTAGCCGACGTAGCCGGGCGGCGCGCCAATCAGGCGGGCAACGCTGTGTTTTTCCATGAATTCGCTCATGTCGATGCGCACCATCGCATCGTCGCTGTCAAAGAGGAATTCGGCCAAGGTGCGACACAGTTCGGTTTTGCCGACGCCGGTAGGCCCCAAGAACAGGAACGAGCCGATGGGGCGGTTCGGGTCGGACAGCCCGGCGCGGTTGCGGCGAATGGCGTTCGCCACCGCTTCGACCGCGGTTTCCTGGCCGACGACGCGCGCGCCGAGCGCGCTTTCCAGCGCCAGCAGTTTTTCTTTTTCGCCTTCGAGCATTTTGGCGACGGGGATGCCCGTCCAGCGCGAGACGATTTGCGCGATTTCTTCTTCGGTAACTTCGCTGCGCACCAGGGTGTGCTGCGGCTTGCTTTCCGCGCTTTCGCTGTGCGCCAGCTGTTTTTCCAGTGCCGGGATTTTGCCGTACTGGATTTCGCTCATCGCCGCGTAATCGCCGCGCCGTTTTGCCGCTTCCAGCTCAACGCGCAGGCGGTCGATTTCTTCTTTGATGCCGGCGCTGCCCTGGATGGTCGCTTTTTCTGCCTGCCACACTTCTTCGAGGTCGGCGTATTCTTTTTCCAATTTGTCGATTTCGTCTTGCAGGTCGGCGAGGCGTTTTTTCGAGGCGTCGTCGTGTTCTTTTTCCAGCGCCAAGCGCTCCATTTTCAGCTGTATCAGGCGGCGGTCGATGCGGTCCATCGTCTCCGGTTTGCTGTCCAGCTCCATGCGGATTTGCGCGGCGGCTTCGTCGATGAGGTCGATGGCTTTGTCCGGCAGTTGGCGGTTGGTGATGTAGCGGTTGGACAGCACGGCGGCGGCGACCAGCGCGGGGTCGGTGATGTCAATGCCGTGGTGCACTTCGTAGCGCTCTTGCAGGCCGCGCAGGATGGCGATGGTGTCTTCCACCGTCGGCTCTTCTACCATCACTTTCTGGAAGCGGCGCTCCAGCGCGGCGTCTTTTTCCATGTACTGGCGGTATTCGTCGAGCGTGGTCGCGCCGATGCAGTGCAGTTCGCCGCGCGCCAGGGCGGGTTTGAGCATATTGCCGGCGTCCATTGAGCCTTCGCTTTTGCCCGCGCCGACCATGGTGTGAATCTCGTCGATAAAGAGGATGATCTGGCCGTTAGCTTTTTCGATGTCGGTCAGCACCGCTTTCAGGCGCTCCTCAAACTCGCCACGGTATTTGGTACCCGCGAGCAGGGCGGCGAGGTCGAGCGAGAGCAGGCGTTTGCCCTTCAGGCTTTCCGGCACTTCGCCATTGACGATGCGCTGTGCCAGTCCTTCGACGATGGCGGTTTTGCCGACGCCCGGCTCGCCGATGAGGACGGGGTTGTTTTTGTTGCGCCGTTGCAGGATTTGCATGGCGCGGCGGATTTCTTCGTCGCGGCCGATGACCGGGTCAATCTTGCCCTGCTCGGCGCGCGCGGTTACGTCGATGGTGTATTTTTTCAGCGCTTCGCGTTTGTCTTCGGCGGCTTCATCGGTAACGGGTTCGCCGCCGCGCAGTTGTTCGATGACTTGTTGCAGTTTGGCTTTCTGCACGCCCGCGGTTTTCAGCACCTTGCCGAGCGCACCGGAATCTTCGCAGGCAGCGAGCAGGAACAGTTCGGAGGAGATGAATTTGTCGCCGTTTTGCTGCGCGTATTTGTCGCAGAGGTTCAAAAGGCGCGAGGTATCGGGTGAGATGTTTACCTGACCGGTGGCGTTCGCCACGCGCGGCAGGTCATTGACGATTTGCTCGACTTGCGCGCGCAAGGTGCCGACGTCCGCACCTGCCTGGCGCAGGATGGATGCCGCCGCGCCGCCTTCCTGCCGCAGCAGGGCAAGAAAGACGTGCGCCGGTTCGATGTAATTGCTGTCCTTGCCGACGGCAATGGACTGCGCGGTTTGCAGCGCTTCCTGGAAGCGCGAGGTAAAGGCTTGCATAGTTTTTCCTCTGGTTAAAAATGGATAACGCCGATGTATGGCTTGCTGCGGCAATATCAAGTAGTTTTTTGTAAATTTTTCGTTAGCGCGATGAGTTTGTTTGATTATGGGCGGGAAATCGGCGCAGATAGCCCCGGCAAAAACCGCTACAATCCGCGCCTTTGCCCTGCCCTACCCTACCCGCATGAACCGCAGCCCCGACCCCGCCAACGCGCCCTTTATCGAAGGCAGCATCTGGCGCCATCTCATCAACATGACCTGCGCGCGCAGCGTCGGCATCCTCGCCACCTTCATCGTTGATTTCGTCGATATTCTCTTTATCAGCCGCCTCGGCGATGCCCGCCTCATCGCCGGGCTGGGTTTCGCCGCGGCCGCGCTCTATTTCATCCGCGCCATTGCCATTGCGCTCGGCATCACCACCACCGTGCTGGTCGCCCGTGCCATCGGCGGCGGCGACCGCCACCGCGCCGCGCGCTACGCCTGGGATACCTCCGCTTTCAGCTTCATCCTGCTGACGCTGCTCGCCGCCATCGCCTGGTTTGCCCGCGTCCCCATTCTCGCCGCCCTCGGCGCGCAGGGCGAGACGCTCGCCCACGCCGCCGATTATCTCGCCATTGTCCTCATTGGCCTGCCGCTGCTGACGCTCGGCAACTGCGGCACGTCCACCCTCTTTGCCCTCGGCAGCGCGCGGCTGGCGATGTACGTCAGCATCGGCGCGACCGCAACCCAGGCCGTGCTTGACCCCATCTTTATCTTCGTCTGCGGCTGGGGGTTGCGAGGGGCGGCGCTGGCCGCGCTCATCTCGCAAGCGGTACTGGTCGCCGCCGCCTGGTACGTCGTCATCTGGCGCTACCGCCTGCGCGCGCCGCTCTCCCTGCGCCTGCTCATGCTCAATATTCCGGCGATTGTCGCCATTGCCGTCCCGGCGGTGCTCACCAACCTCACCAGCCCGCTGGCGACCGCCTTCGCCGCGCGACAAATGGCCGCGTTTGGCGACGATGCCGTCGCCGCCTTTGCCGTCATCATCCGCCTCGTCCCGGTCGGCTTCGCCCTGCTCTTTTCACTCTCCGCCGCCGTCGCCCCGATTATCGGCCAAAATGCGGGCGCGGCGCGCTTTGTCCGCGTGCGGCAGACGCTCCTCGCCGCGCTGCAATTCAACTGGCTCACCGTCGCCGCCATCGGCTTGCTGCTCTTCCTCCTGCGCGAGCCGCTGCCGCAATGGTTTGCGCTGGACGAGCGCGCCGCCGCGCTGCTCCGCTTCTATTGCAGCGGCGCGTCGCTGTTGTTCGGCTGCAAGGGCGTCATCTTTTTCCTGAACGCCGCTTACAACAACCTTGGCCGCCCGTTTTACTCCACCGCGTCCAACCTCGCCGGGCTGCTGTTCGGTGCGATTCCGCTAATCAGCCTCGGCGCGTGGCTGCTGGGGCCGCGCGGCATCATCCTCGGCCACATGGCGGAAGCCGTCTTCACCACGCCGGTCTGCTGGCTGATTGCGATGCGCCTTGTCGCCCGCTACGAGGCGGGAATGCCGCTGGAACAACGCCGTTTGGGTGACGGATTGCGGCGGCGCTGAGCCATCCTATAAGCACGCCACCATGCCCCGCTCCCGCAAAATCATCCACATCGACATGGACGCCTTCTTCGCCTCGGTGGAGCAGCGCGACCACCCCGAGTGGCGCGGCAAACCGCTCGTCGTCGCCCGCCCGGCGGCAGAACGCGGCGTGGTTGCCGCCGCCAGCTATGAGGCGCGCCGCTACGGCATCCATTCCGCCATGTCCACCTACCGCGCGCAGCAGCGTTGCCCGCAGCTCATCCTCGCGCCGCCGCGTTTCGCCGTGTACCGCGCGGTCAGCCTGCAAATCCGCGCGCTGATGCTCGCCGTCACCGACCTCGTTGAACCGCTCTCGCTGGATGAGGCCTATCTCGACGTCAGCGACAGCCCGCATGAAAGCGGCTCCGCCACCCGCATCGCCGAACGCCTGCGCGCCGAAATCTTCGCCGCGACCGGGCTGACCGCCTCGGCGGGCGTTTCCTACAACAAAATGCTGGCAAAAATCGCCTCCGACCTGAACAAACCGAACGGCATCGCCGTCATACCCCCGGCAGAGGGCGCGGCCTTTGCTGCCAGCCTGCCGGTGGAGCGTTTTCACGGCATTGGCAGGGCGACCGCCGCGCATATGCACGCGCTCGGCATCCAGACCGGCGCCGACCTCTGCCGCCTCTCGCGCGAGACGCTGCACCACGAATTTGGCAAACACGGCGACTTCTACTACGACATGGCGCGCGGCATCGACCTGCGCCCGGTAGAAGCCACGCGCGAACGCAAATCCATCGGCAGCGAAACCACCTTCGCCCGCGACATCGAAGACCGCGCCGCGCTCTACCAGGCGCTGCTCGCGCAAAACCGCGAGGCATTTGCCGACGTGCAACGCCGCCAGTTGCAACCGCACACCCTCACCCTCAAACTCAAATACAGCGACTTCAGCCAGACCACCCGCCGCCAGACCCTTTCCACCGCCTTCACCCGCGAAACAGACGCGCACTATTGGATTGCGCGCCTGCTGAACGACATCGCCCCCGCGCGCCCGGTACGCCTTGTCGGCATCACCTACTCCGGGATGCGCGAAGACAGCCCGCAGCAAGAATTGCCGCTCATGCTGGATTTTTCCCGCAAAACGCCGTAAAAGGCAGCCCACACAAACCAACCCCGCTCATCATGAACACCGCCCTCACCGAAGAACAACAACCCCTCGCCGGCTTCGTCGAAAAAGCCTACCTCGACTACTCCATGTACGTCATTCTCGACCGCGCCCTGCCGCACATTGGCGACGGCCTAAAACCCGTACAGCGCCGCATCATCTACGCGATGAGCGAACTCGGCCTCTCGCACCAGTCCAAGCACAAAAAATCGGCGCGCACCGTCGGCGACGTCATCGGCAAATACCACCCGCACGGCGACATCGCCTGCTACGAGGCGATGGTGCTGATGGCGCAGGATTTTGCCTACCGCTACCCGCTGGTCGATGGCCAGGGCAACTGGGGCAGCGCCGACGACCCCAAATCGTTTGCGGCGATGCGCTACACTGAAAGCCGCCTCACCGGTTACGCCAAAACCCTGCTCGCCGAACTCGAACAAGGCACCGTCGAATGGGTAGCGAACTTCGACGGCACCCTGCAAGAACCAGCACGCCTGCCCGCCCGCCTGCCGAACATTCTTTTGAACGGCGGCAGCGGCATCGCCGTCGGCATGGCGACCAACCTCTTGCCGCACAACCTCGGCGAAGTCGTCAGCGCCTGCCGCGCGCTCATCGCCGACCCGCTCATGACCGATGATGCCCTGATGCAGCACATCCCCGCGCCGGATTTCCCCACCGGCGGCGAACTGGTATCTGCGCGCGAAGAAATCGCCGCCATGTACCGCACGGGACGCGGCGCAGTACGCCTGCGCGCCACCTGGCACGTCGAAGACGGCAACATCATCATCGACCAACTGCCCTACCAAGTCTCTGGCAGCAAAATCCAAGAACAAATCGCCAAACAAATGCAGGCGAAAAAACTCGCCTGGCTGGAAGACCTGCGCGACGAATCCGACCACGAACACCCCATCCGCCTCGTCCTCGTGCCGCGCTCGAACCGCATCGACAACGAACGCCTGATGCAGCACCTCTACGCCACCACCGACCTCGAAAAACGCTACAGCGCGCAGATGAACATGATAGGCCTCGACGGCCGCCCGCAAGTGAAAAGTCTCGGGCAAATCCTGCGCGAATGGCTCACCTGGCGTGAAGAAACCGTGCGCCGCCGCTTGAACCACCGCCTGCACGCGGTCAATGAGCGCCTGCACATCCTGCAAGGCCTGCTCATCGCCTACCTCAACCTCGACGAAATCATCCGCATCATCCGCACAGAAGACGAACCGCGCGCGGCGTTGATGACAGCGTTTGCCCTCAGCGAGGCACAAGCCGAAGCCATCTTGAACACCCGCCTGCGCCACCTCGCCCGCCTCGAAGAAATCCAAATCCGCGCCGAACAAGAAGCGCTTGCCGCCGAACAACAGCGGTTAAACGAACTGCTACAAAGCCGCGAACGCCTGCTCGCGCTCATATCCGACGAACTCGCCGCCGACGCCGAAGCCTATGGCGACGCGCGCCGCACCGTCATCCGTGAACGCGAAGCTGCCGTCGCCCTTGACGAAACCGAATTGACGCCAAGCGAAGCCGTTACCCTCATCCTCTCGAAAATGGGCTGGTTCCGCGGCGGCAAAGGCCACAACATCGACGGCGCAGCACTCGCCTACAAAAACGGCGACGCCTACCTCACGCAAATCAGCGGCCGCAGCAACCAACAAGCCTGCCTGCTCGCCGACAACGGCCGCAGCTACACCCTCGCCCTACACGGCCTGCCCTCGGCACGCAGCTACGGCGAACCGCTCAGCAGCAGCATGACAATAGACGCGAGCGCGCACATCATCGCCGCCGTCATCATCGAACCCGCGCGCCGCTACCTCATCGCCGCCGACAACGGCTACGGCTTCATCATCCCCGGCACAGAGCTCACCAGCAAAACCAAAAGCGGCAAAACCCTCATCAGCCCCGGTGGCACAAGCCGCGCCATCGCCCTACAAGCCCTGCCGGACGGCGAGGCGGACATCCTCGCCATTACCAACGAAGGCAGAATCGCCCTCATCCCCGCCGAAGAAATCCCCGAACTCGGCAAAGGCAAAGGCAGCCAAACCCTGGCGATTGCCAAAAAAACCTACGACGAACACGGCATCCGCCTCGCGCACATCCTCGCCGTACCGCGCGGCCGCGACCTCACCCTCTACAGCGGCAAACAAAAACTCACCATTCGCGCCAGCGAACGCGACAACTACCTCACCCCGCGCGGCCACAAAGGCAACTGGCTGCCGAAAAACTACCGTCGCATCGACCACATCACCATCGCAGACCCCGAACCCGCCGCATGAAAACCCTGCCCCTGCCCAGCCTCGACGACACCTTTGCCACCTACCTCCAATGGCTGCGCCCGCTGGTGGACGACAAAACCTACGCCCACAGCGCCAAGGCACTGGAAGACTTCCGCCATCTCGAAGCGCCCAAACTCCAGCGCCTGCTCGAACAACGCGCCGACCTCGCCGCGCCCGACTCCTGGCTCATCGACTACTGGCGCGGCATGCGCCTTGCCAACCGAGGCAGCCTGCCACTCACCGGCAACCAGGCGATGAAAATCGACTGGAAAGCGCCACAAAGCGGACTGAAGCGCGTCGCCCACTTCACCCACGCCCTTGCCCGCGTCCACCACGCCCACCAAAACGGCGAACTGCGCGCCATCCTCGACGACCCCGACACCTGCCACAGCCAATGGGAAGTGCTGCGCGGCGCGGCGCGGCGCCCGCTGCCCGTAGAAGACGAATATACCTTCAACAGCCCGCACGACCCCGCACGCCACATCATCATCCTCTACCAGGGGCGCGGCTGGAGCATGGACATCCATGACGACAAAGGCGGCATCGCCTCGCCCGCACAAATCGAAAACACCCTCTACGCCCTCATCCAAAGCCGCCCCGAAGCGCCCGACCTGCCCTTTGCCGCGCCGAGCGTCTTCCCCAACACCCAAGCGCGCGAAATCCGCGCGCAACTCATCAGCCGCGGCGAAAACGCCGCCATCTGGCAAACCGTCGAAAAAGCCCTGTTTGTGCTGAGCATTGACGACTCGCACATCCTTGACGACGAAGACGCACTGAACGACGCCGCCTTCTCCGACGGCAGCGCCTTCTGGGCATACAAACCGCTCAACTACCGCTGCAACATCAACGACGACCGCTACTTCCTCCACAGCGAAAGCACCTGGATAGACGCGGCGAGCCTGGCCGACATCCTCCAGCTCGCCCAAAACTACCAGCGCGACAAACAAATCCGGCGCAAAAACACCCTGCCGGAAAATCTCAACCTGCGCCCGCTGGACTGGCAAATTGACAAACACGAAACCAAAGACCAAGACAGCGGCACCCACAAACTCATCAAAGACGCGCTGGCCGAATACCGCCACCACGCCGAAAGCTACACCACCAGCATCTACGACCTCTTCCTCAACGACCAGGAACAAGCCCTCCTGAAACACAACGACCGCGACGCCATCATGCAGCTCGCCCTGCAATACGCCCAATACAAAACCCGCAAAACCATCAAAAGCAGCCGCGAAAACATCGACATGCGCCACTACCAAAACGGGCGCAAATCCTACATGCAAAGCGTCACCGCGACCTCCATCGCCACCGCCCACGCCATCTACCAACTCGAAGACGCCAGCGACATCCAGCCGCTCATCGACCAATACAGCAAAGAACACCGCGCGCGCAAACACGCCTGCCTGAACGGGCAGGACACCTACGGCCACCTCCTCGGCCTGCGCAGCATCGCGCGCGAACAAAAACAAGAAATCCCCTTCTTCAACGACCCCGGCTACCTGACCCTCACCGAAAACCACCTCTCCAGCATCACCCTCGGCTGCCACGGCATCCTGAGCTACATCGCCTTTACCGCCGGTAACGCGGACAGCATCGCGGTGAACTACGCCTTCAACCGCAACAACATCAACCTCGTCATCACCCACCCGCGCGTACGCAGCCGCGAAATCCAAAAATTCGCCGCCGCCGTACAGGCGGGCAACAAACAAATCCTGCGCATCCTCGCCGGACAACAGCTGGAAGCATAGCCTGCGTTGCGCCGTGCCGTTACCCGGATACTACGCCAACCATAAAAAACCCCGCCGTGGCGGGGTGTTGCTTTAGGGCTGTTTACAATTTAGACCGCCCTCCTCCGCAGGGCGAAACCCGCAGCGGGCGGGTTCCGTGCGTAGGGTGTGTG